>CATJJD010000251.1 GCA_949740385.1 uncultured Lachnospiraceae bacterium | reverse complement strand
CTCGAACGATACGAAGTTAATGAAAAGGGCTTTTTTGCCTCCACGGACTTTGATGACCGGGATATTAGGAGGCGTGTGCTCTATCCAGCTGAGCTACGAGGACTCGAACTATATAAAGTTTATGAAAAGAGTTTTTTTACCTCCACGGACTTTGATGACCGGGATATCAGGAGGCTATCGCTCCATCCAACTGAGCTACGAAAATGTGTATTGAATTTGTATGACTTACTGCCTCATATCCCCCAAAGAATTTCCCTCAGGGCTCTTTCCGGGGACACTATCTTACAGCCCACACAACTACTCAATACAAAGACTCCCCTGCATCCAGACATTCCCTTTGAACCGCCTTCCAATATCCGGCGCACCAAGCAAATCTTTTTCATTGATACATATATTAAATATTATACCATTACATACCACCCTAAGTCCACATATTTTTTCCTGAGTTAAGCGATTTTCCATAAAATTATATTCAATAATATCGCCGATGATACTATACTGGTCGCTTTCGATGCCGTATGGCATAAAAGTTGACTTGACAATACTCAAAACATCCTCATTCAGAATGCGCTGAGACAGGATTGCGTATGTGTCCATGTCCTCCAGTGTCAGGCTTTCGATAGCTTCCTCGTCACCATCGCGCGCCTGAGCCATGAGCTGACTGCGCTCTTCGTTCTTGTATACGTTAGCCTTCTCCTTCGGAGAATTTTCCTGAATAGGCACAAGGATCTTTCCCTCTGTGGAGAGCCCGGCAATCACGGCGCCGCAGTTCACATGCGATGAAAATTTATTGTGCTGCATCAGGTAATCCGCAACATTCTGCAGATAAAATATTAACGTCACACCAAGGTTCAGTTCATCGCAGACACCGGCATAAGATTCCTTCTCCGCGTGCTTCTCCACGTCGATCTCCTCGTTTGTGGTGACAGTTGTTCCAATCATATAAGGATAGTAATAATCCATCTCAAAAGTATTGTCATCCTGATATGTTCCACGGACGGTAATACCGATATCCGGTGCGAAATTTCTCGAAAGTTCTGCAAACTCATTTCCCTCCGAATCCTTTGCAACCTTCATCATCTCAGGGTGTCTGACAATTCCCTTGAGTATAACCTCTAATTCCTTTTTTCTTATGTTGGAAAAGCCAATCGATCTCAAGAATTTATGCATAATCGTATTTCCCTTTCCATCCTTCTCCATTTTATGTTTAAACTATATGTAGAATAGAAATATTCGTTTCCATATGTAAATTATATCTGTCCCTGCCTGACCCAAAGGTCAGAACAATGGGATTTTCAGAATCCTGTGTCTGTGTAATCACGACACCCTCTTTTCCGTCCGTCATTTTCACAGTCGTACCTACCGGATACCGGGCAACCATAGCCAGAAGCTCATCTACAATTTTCGAGTCGAACCTGATTCCCGCCTCCGAGACAATCTTCTGCAGCGAATCGTGAACAGGCATTCTCTTGCATTCCATACCGGAAATACAGCAGTCAAACGCATCGCATACCTGAATAATCCGGCATTCCGTTTCACGGTTTTTCTGATGCATCGGAAAGCCGCTTCCATCCAGTCTCTCATGGTGAGATAAAATCATTTTCCGGGCAATAACCGGAATCCAAGATTCTTCCGCAACAGCGGAATATCCCAGTATTGTATGTTTTTTATATTCAAATACCTCATCCGGATCAGCATCCTCCCAGTCCCGGTTTTTACATCTCACTGTAATATATCGGATGCCAATATCGTGAAGTAAACTTCCAAGTGCAATCTGGTATCTTTTTTTTCGGTCAAATCCCAGCCTTTTTGCAACTGCTACAGACAAAAGCGTTACCATCACCGTATGACCATACAGATCGGCCGTGCGCTCCTGCAAATCAAAGATAACATTTTCCGGAACAGCGTCGATGTCCTTTACAATCTCATTTGCGATTACCTCAAACTCCCGCAATGCCCGATTCGAATGATAAATGTGTCGCTCCATCAATCTCTGCACACGATTAGTATACGCCTCATATCTGGCGGGGTGAATTATCCTGTTTGGTTTTTCCAGCTCTTCATAGGGATCTTCAATCATCAGAGCGTCGATCCCCAGCGCCTGAATCAGTGATACATAGTCCTCCCTGATCGCAGTCCCCTTCGGAATCAATATGGCTTTTTCACTGGTCAATACAGACTCTGCCAGCACTTCGCCTCCGTTCAATCTGTCAACTGATTTTATTCTCATACGTGCCTCCGCGCGATGCGAATATTTATGCCGGTTCATTCGCCTTTTTTGCCATATTCAATGCTTCCAGCTCTTCGTCAGCGAGAACAATGACAGAATTGCCTGCCACAATCTCCTTGACATAAGTATAACAGCCCTCCCTGCTGTGTACGGCGTTCATGACGAAACCGTCATTGGATTCATTCAGAAGCGCCAGAGAAAAGCTGAGCTTTCCGCCCATCTCATTAAATGCATCATACTTGACCATTCCGACTTTCTGGAATGTGTACTTCATGTTGGAGAAAAGCTTTCGGATGTTATTTTCATTGGCGGCATTGGCTGCGATCAGCTGTTCCACCTGATTCAGTCTGGTGACAAGCGTATCCTCCAGAGACTTTGCATCCTTCCCCATCATGAACGATTCATACTTCTTTTTCAGTTTACTGATTTGCGTTATATTGACAATGACAAGTATAAACAGAATCAGACAGATGACTGTCAGACCGATAATAATATAGTCGCTGTCAAAACCCAGATATTGTGAAATCATAGTATTCTCCTGTGTGCCCTGTTTATTTTTCAACGGTGCGGATAAGATCGATTATACGGTCCAGTTCGTCCTGTGAGAAATATTCGATTTCCAGCTTTCCCTTCTTTTCGTCCTTCGGACTGATCGCAACCTTTGTGCCGAGAATTCGCTTCAGCTGCTCCTCGAGATCCTGATAGATCGCCAGAAGCTGGGAGTCCATTTTCTTCTCTTCTGTCTTATTGTTTTTCTCATTTAACAGATTCTTTACAAGCTTCTCCGCATCGCGGACACTCAGCTTCTCGTCAAAAATCTTTTCCGCGGCCGCAATCTGTTTCTCCTCATCCTCGATACTGATGAGCGGTCTGGCATGTCCGGTGGTGAGCTTGTCATCAATTACCATCTGCTGCACTCGGTCGCACAGCTTTAAAAGACGCATGGAATTTGTGATGGTCGTTCTGCTCTTGGATACCCGGTCCGCCACCTCATCCTGCTTGAGATTAAATTCCGTGAGGAGCCGTCTGTAAGCAAGCGCTTCCTCAATGGGATTTAAGTCCTCCCTCTGTATATTCTCAATGAGAGAGATCTCCATAATCTCCTGCTCCGTCAGATTCTTGATAATGGCGGGAACCTCTTTAACGCCCGCCTTCTTTGCCGCGCGCCAACGGCGCTCGCCGGCAATTACCTCATAATAATCATTTCTCTCCTGAACCAGCAGCGGCTGCAAAATACCAAACTGCTTAATGGATTCCGCCAGATCATTCAGCGCATCCTCATCAAACTTTTTGCGCGGCTGATCTCTGTTTGGCTCCACCCTGGAGATGTCAAGCATGACCGCACCCTGCGCCTGCTCCGCATATGGATTCTCTCCCGCATCTCTCTCGGCGGTCGTCTTCTTTGGCTCCGTTTTCGGAATCAGGGAATCGAGACCTTTTCCCAAACCTTTTTTCGCTGCCATATGTTATCTCTCCTATTGTCTGTTTACAGCTTGTCCGTGATCTTAAATTGCAAGATCCCTGCGGCCGATAATTTCCTTCGCAAGCTTTCGGTAGCTCTCCGCCCCGGCTGACTTCGAGTCGTACATATTGATCGGAATACCGTAAGAAGGAGCCTCCGCCAGACGAATGTTTCTCGGAATCATCGTACTGTAAATGACCGCATCCAGATTCTCCTTCACATTCTCTACCACCTGATTAGACAGATTCGTTCGTACATCGTACATAGTAAACACAACGCCCTCAATCTGAAGTCTGGAATTCAGACGCTCCTGCACAAGATTGATGGTGTGAATCAGCTGGCTCAATCCCTCCAGCGCATAGTACTCACACTGAATCGGCACAAGCACGGTGTCAGCCGTCGTCATGGCGTTAACCGTAAGCATGTTCAGAGAAGGCGGACAGTCGATAACAATAAAATCGTAATCGTCTCTTATATAATCCACGGCCGTTTTCAGTATGTACTCCTTGTCGTTAATGCCGAGAAGCTCGATCTCCGCTCCGGCGAGATTGACATTGGACGCGATAATGTTGAGATTGTCCACGACCGTTTTTTTAATACTCTCATTAATAGAACACTCATCCAGCATCAGCTCGTACACGGTGTTCTCCAGCTCATTCTTATCTACGCCGAGCCCGCTGGTCATATTTCCCTGCGGGTCCAGATCAATCGCCAAGACTTTTCTGCCATTCTCCGCGAGACAGGCGGACAAATTAATTGCCGTAGTTGTCTTGCCCACGCCGCCTTTCTGATTTGCGATTGCAATAATTCTACTCATGCTTCTGCTGTCCTTTCTTCCTCTTGTTCATTTAATGACCCTGTTTTTATTAAGAATATCCGCTCCGAATATCAGATGCTATATCATACTCCACCGTAAAATATGATGCCGTTTTTATAGTAACATCTACTAACACTTATGTCAAATTGAATTTTTATTTTTACAATATATCATCCGTTTTGGCCAGTTTTATCAGTTTTTCACGGAAGGAATGATTAAATACAGCCACCACTCTCCCTACAAAAATAACTGCGATAATCGTTCCGAATCCGATTCCTACAATCCTTCCCGTAAAAATAAGACTGACAATGACAGTGATGAAGACACACACGGTATCCAGAATATTTTTCATCATGCCGACAGATTTCCCGCTGCAGTCCGAAATCGCCTGCACGATGCCGTCTCCGGGATTTGGAATCAGCCGCATACTGAGAGTCAGAACAATTCCGGCTCCGGTCAGAATTACCGCAAGAAACAGGTAAACGATCCGAACCGGAAGTCCTTCCATATCAGGAATCAGACTCGAAAACAGATTCATAAATCGGGTAAATGCAATGCTCAGCGGAATCTGCAGCACATCATTCAGTAAAGTCTTATACTTTTTCGTACAGATATGACAGACGATCTCAACCAGCACGAACAGAATATAACAGACCAGCGTCAGATCACCTACACTGTAATCAGTGATGGCAGACACACAAAACGGTATCGAAATAATCGGAGAGACTCCCATATTTGTCTTCGTATTCAGTGTAAGTCCCAGGGCCAGTGTCAGCAGTCCCGTTATATATATGATAACCCGATAAACTTTTTCTCTCTTCATATTCATTTCACCTGCTGTCTTTTCTCTCACTGTAACAGAACCGGAGCAGCCACTTCTATCAGATTTCCGTCCGGATCATAAAGCCGAACAACCTTCTGCCCCCGGATTGGAAGCTGATTCACATACCGGATCGGTTCACTGTAATGACTCAGCTTTTCCATAAATGCGTCCATGTCCGCCTCTTCAAAATAAAGCCCGGCAGCATGATTGTATTTCACAACACTCTTCTCAATACAATTCTCCCATATTTTTATATCCTGAAGCACCAGCCCCTCCGTGAGAATGGCATTTCCTTCCTGATCCAGTATCACATTCAGACCGAACAATTCTCTGTAAAACTTTTTTGATCGTTCCATATCACTGACCGTAACAAGAACATTTTTTAATTTCATATTAACTGTCTCCTGCAATTCGTTTTACGTGAAACAAAGCTTACAGATATTCCCATTCTTATTTATCCTCTGATTTTCTGTATAGAACTATTATATCACGCTTTTTCCTTCTGCGCCAGTACAAAAAATGTTTCACGTGAAACATTCTCTGACTCATCTTTTTGTTCGTTAAATTCCAGCTTTACAAATCATTTACAAAAAATGCTGAGTTCTCAATGTTTCCATTTAAAATGTTTCACGTGAAACATTTTAAGTCCAATATTTCGAGATATTGATTCTAAGTTTGATCTTTTAACGTACATCTATCTTTTTATTGTGGAACCAGGCTCAATAGTTTATCCACACTCCTGTTACCTGTCTAAGTATCACTATCGATTCCGAATTAGCGTCATTGATGATTTCTATGAATAATACTCAAAAATCTTCTGTGATACACTATCGCATTTTTCTAATTAAATATTCACTCATAACCCTCATTCAGATATATCTGTATCTCCCTTACAGCTGTCTCACAACTCCTGTTTGGTCTGAAGCCATAGCTCTATTCCGAAAACAAAGACATGTATCTTAGCTTATCACCTGAACCATATATAACTGAATTATACAGTCTATTACTTATGCTGTTTTCCTCCTTTCAATGATCACCCAGAATTATGTATTAACCACTTATATGTATTTCTGATTACACAGTCATATCTTTCAGCCTTTTGGCTTTTCTGCTTTTTCAGAGCCTGTCAGCTATGGCTTCTTTTGCCTTCTCGCAACGCCTGTTACTACTGTAAATAAAACTGCCTGTGAGACCTCACGGAATAAATTCGATGTTTATTTACATCTCCCCTCCCGATTTCCACATACAGATTCCGGCTGCCTCTGGTCTTCCTCATCTGTTACCAACCTACCTGCCTTATATGCCTTGTTTTCATTTTTAAAAATCTGCAATTTTGCTGTTTCTTCTCCTCGTTTACATCACACAATACAAATCTTTGAAATCGCTATAATTATCTAAGGCAACTATGGCTGATAAGACTTTCACCACAGAACATGAAATGCCCATTATATAAAAAAGGAATGTTTCACGTGAAACATTCCTCAGATCTTAATCAGGTTGTTCCGGATCGCAAACACAGCTGCCTGCGTCCGATCTGTCACTCCCAGCTTTTTGAATATATTGGAAACATGATTTTTTACTGTCCTCTCACTGATATCCAGCCGCTCTGCCACTTCTTTATTATACATTCCAACGGCAAGCAGCTTTAACACTTCCGACTCTCTTCTTGTCAACGCATCTATTCGAACCTCATCTGCACTCTTTTCAATCATTTTTGAGTTGAGAGCCGGTATGAGACTTGGTTGAATATATGTCTCTCCCTGGACAATAGTAAAAATTGCTTTTTTCAGTTCCGCCGATTCGGAATCCTTCAATATATATCCGTTGATTCCAATCTCCACCGCTTTCAACAGATATTCGATTTCATTGTGAACCGTGAGAACCAAAACTTTTAGATTCAGCCTGCAGGATTTCAATTTTCGGAGTACTTCCAGTCCGCTCATCTTCGGCATATTTATATCCAGCAAAAGGACATCCGGTTTTACTTCCTGAAGCCGGGATAAACAATCCTCTCCGTCCACTGCCTCCGCTATCACTTTTATATCACCGTCCAGCTCCAGAAGATTTTTCAGCCCTTCCCGAATCATTGAATGATCGTCCGCGATCATAATCTTTACTGCCATCAATCTTCCTCCTTTCCAACAGGAATCGTCACAATCGTTGTACAGCCCTTTCCCGTTTTAGACTGTATATCTATCTTTCCTGACAGAAGATATACCCGCTCTCTCATGATAGACAAACCGAACTGCGCATTGTCGTTTCCGTACTCTTCATCCGCCACTTTTACATCAAATCCTTTTCCGTCATCTATCATTGTTAACACCAGCTGTTTTTCCTCATAAGAAAGTGTGACATCCAGCTTTGAAGCTTCCGAGTGTCTGACCGTATTGTTGCACACCTCCTGTATCACACGAATCAATGTAATCTGTATCAGATGGTTTATTTCATACGGATTACCCTGAATCTGGAAATTAAACCTAATATTGTTCTGTGTCCGAAACTTGTCAAGGATACGGTCAAGAGTCACTTCAAAACCGATATCATCAAATGACATTGGACGCACATCGTAAATCAGTCTTCTTGTATCCTCCACAATATCCCGTATCGTCTTATTGATGGCAAAAAGCTCCAGTCTGCAGCGAATAGGATCGACATCCAGAAGCTTTGTACAGAGCTCAGATTTATGTACCAGAGAGGTCAGATTCTGTATCGTAGAGTCATGGAGCTCACTGGCAATCCGCTGTCTCTCCTTTTCCACCGTCTCCAGCAGAGTAAGCTTCATATTGGAATCAAAATCGTCCATTGCAGTGTTTGCATTATTTTCCTTTGCAACCTTAATCACACTCTTGATCTCATAGATCCTGCCGTCCGTCTCGTTCAGCTCATTCTGCAGTCTGGAAATCTCCTGATAAATATTTTCCCGCTCCTCCAGCAGCTCCGATATTTTTGTTCGATTAAAGGAATTCACCTCCCGGGGTGTGAACGCCTCGTAGTGGGAATCATTGGCCTCCTCCAGCATCTGTACAAACTGTATATTCTCTTTCAGTTCATTTTCGAGGGAGGCAATTTTCTCGCTGATCTCTGTCCGCTGCCTGAGAAAACTCTCCTTCGTTTTATTTAAATAATCTACTACCATAAAGCCTCGCAAACATATGTTCTATCACAGGTATAAAAGTTCATCTTCATTATAAAACATTTTTTTGTGAATGGAAAGATAAAATAAATGTTAATTATTAAATATGAGCAGACAGAGAATTCATATTTTTATAAAAATTAAATTGTATATTTACTGGAAAATGTCTATAATATCATTATAGAGACATAAAGGAGGTTCCCATGAAAAAGAGTACGAAGAGTTTTCTTTTTATTACAACTGCAGCCCTTGCAGCCATGTACGCATACAACCGCTTTGTCGCAAATACATCCGCAAAAAAGAACATGCTGCCCACAAAGAACGGTTCCTACTACTCATGGAAACAGGGCAACGTATTTTACACAAAGCTGGGCTCCGGAAAGCCCGTCCTGTTAATCCATGATACTAATTCCGCCAGTTCTTCCGTAGAGTGGTCAAAAATCACAAAACGACTGCAAAAGAACCATTGCGTGTACACCATGGATCTGCTTGGATGCGGTCTGTCCGACAAGCCGGGCGTAAGCTACACCACATATATGTATGTACAGCTGATCACAGCATTTATTCATGATGTAATCAAAGAAAAGACGGACATTGTCGCAACCAATATGTCGGCGCCGGCTGTCATTATGTGCAATCAGCTGGACGACTCTATTATCGATAAGATGATACTGATTAATCCGATCTCGCTTAAGGCACTGGAAACCGCCCCGACAACGCAGAGCAAGCTGAAGAAAAACATCATCAGCCTCCCGATCGTCGGAACCTTTATATACAATCTGTTAATGAACCCGGCGAGAATGAGCAGCACCTTCCGCAATACTTACTATTACAGGTCACAGATGATTCCCCCTGCGGTTGAGGATGCCTACTACGAATCGGCACATATGGACAACAGCAACGGAAAATATCTGTATGCCAGCATACTCGGCAACTATATGGGAGGAAACATCCGCCACGCTGTCAAAAGGATCGACAAACCGGTGTACATCATTGCAAGCCGAGGTCTGAACACCACAATGAAAACGATAGAGGAATACCGGAAGCTGAACACTCGTTTTGAAGTAACGAGTATCTCCAACTGCAGACTCTATCCGCAATTAGAGAATGCAGATAAAACCTTCAGCATCATAAACGCAATACTTTCTAAATAAAACAGCCTCTGTGGGATTCATAAAATACAATGAATCCCACAGAGGCATTTTTTGACGAAAATTGTAGAATAATCAAATATTCCGCTTCAAAATTTAAAAAGAGGAATAAATTTCTATTCAACCGATATCCTCTAAGAAAGCGGCAAACGGGACGGAGTCCCGGCTTTCCGGGGATATTTCTTCGCTGTCGCCCTTTTCTTATCAATTATCACAAAGGCGCGGCCCGATTCCATCAGCCGGAACTTTTCCACTGCCGCAAGCTCTCCTCCCAACAGACGAATGGCATTTTTCGCGTCCTCCGCCTCCGCGCCGCATCCGTCGGACTTGTAAGAGATAAACTGTCCGCCAACCTTAACAAATGGCAGACAATATTCCGACAGCGTTGAAAGATTCGCCACCGCCCGGGACAAAGTCAGATCAAACCGCTCCCGATACTCTTCCATTCTGGCCAGATCCTCCGCTCTCCCGTGAACTGCTTCAATTCCCCTGAGGTTCAGCTCCTCAATCACCTCCCGCAAAAAAAGAATGCGCTTATTCAGAGAATCTGACAGCGTAACCGCAAGCTCCGGAAAAACAATCTTAAGGGGAATTCCCGGAAATCCCGCCCCGGTTCCCACATCCATCACAGACAGCCTCTCACCGAGATCCCGCACCTTAGCCAGTGCAATACTGTCCAGAAAATGCTTCTCAATCACCTCTTCAAATTCCGTAATTGAAGTCAGATTCATCACGCGATTCTTCTCGATCATCAAATCGTAAAAGCGCTCAAACTGCATCAGCTGCGCTTCGGTTAGATGAACATGAAACCTCCCAGCCTCTTCTACAAAATGGTCAAACGGATACTTCATTATCAATCCCCTCATTCAGACTATTAAATAAATCACGATTTAAGTATTTCAATTGTTCCAGATATACCAGCAGAACCGAAACATCCGCCGGCGTCACTCCCGAAATGCGGCCGGCCTGTCCGATATTGAGCGGCTGGAACTCATTCAGCTTCTGCTGTGCCTCAATTCGCAGACCGGAAATCGTTCCGTAATCATACGGAACCGGAAGCTTCTTCTTCTCCAGCCGCCGAAACTTCTCCACCTGCTTCACCTGCCGTTCAATATAACCTTCATATTTTATCAGAATATTCACCTGTTCCCGCACATCCGGCGGCAAATTTGGCCGATTTTCATCCAGCGGCCCAAGCTTTTCGTAGTCCAGCTCCGGTCTTCGCATCAGCTCCGACAAAAAAACTCCGGTATTAAGCGCAATACTGCCATACTGTTCCAGAAGCGCCTGCACACGGGCGGAAGCCCCAAGCTTCACACGCTTTACACGCCGGATTTCCTCCTCAATCAGCCGCTCTTTCTCGCAAACTCGGTCATATCGCTCCCGTTCAATCAACCCAACCTCATAGCCGATCTTTGTCAGACGCAAATCTGCGTTGTCCTGGCGCAAAATTAAACGATATTCCGCTCGTGAAGTCATCATGCGGTAAGGTTCGCGATTTTTCTTTGTGACCAGATCGTCAATCAATACACCAATGTAAGCCTGAGATCGGTCCAAAATGAGCGGTTCCTTCCCCATAATTTTCCGGCTGGCGTTAATTCCGGCAATCAGCCCCTGCCCCGCCGCCTCCTCATATCCGGAGCTCCCGTTAAACTGCCCTCCGGAAAAAAGTCCCGGCATCTTCTTAAACTCAAGAGACGCATAGAGCTGACAGGCATCAATGCAGTCATACTCAATCGCGTAGGCATTCCGCACAATTTTCGCGTTCTCCAGCCCCGGCAGTGTACGGTACATCTCAAACTGCACATCCTCGGGAAGAGAGGAGGACATGCCGCCGATGTACATCTCGTTCGTGTCCAGCCCCTCCGGCTCCACAAAAATCTGGTGCCGGTCCTTGTCCGCAAATTTCACAACCTTATCCTCAATGGACGGACAATAACGCGGTCCTGTCCCCTCAATAATTCCCGCATAGATGGGAGAACGGTCAAGATTCGTGCGGATAATTTCGTGCGTCCGCTCGTTCGTGTAAGTGAGCCAGCAGGAAACCTGGTCAATCTGCACATCATCCGGATTTGTCGTAAAAGAGAACGGAACCACTCTCTCATCCCCCCGCTGCTCTTCCATCTTTGAAAAATCAATACTGCGCCGGTCAATCCGCGCCGGCGTTCCCGTCTTAAATCTCCGAACCTCAATTCCATGGGAAACCAGAGAGTCCGTCAGATAATTTGCCGCCGACAGCCCATTCGGCCCGGTGTTGCTGATCATCTCTCCGGTAAGACAGCGGGCCTTCAGATAGGTTCCGGTACACAAAATCACAGCTTTACAGTAATAAATTGCCCCGGAAACCGTCCGGACAGCAGCAACACGCGCGTCCTCTGTCCAGGCCGTCTTTCCGAGTCCGGAAAGGTCTTCGGCAGTCAGAATCTCCGAAACCTCCGCCTGACGGATCGTCAGATGATCCGTATTCTGCAGCGTTTTTCGCATTTCAGCAGTATATGCCGCCTTGTCTGCCTGTGCGCGGAGAGAATGAACAGCCGGTCCCTTGGACCTGTTAAGCATTTTAGACTGTATAAATGTCTTATCAATGTTTTTTCCCATCTCTCCACCCAGCGCATCGATCTCACGAACAAGATGTCCCTTGGAGCTCCCGCCAATATTTGGATTGCAGGGCATCATTGCAATGCTCTCAATACTTACCGTAAATATAATCGTCTCCATTCCAAGCCTGGCGCAGGCAAGCGCCGCCTCACAGCCGGCATGTCCCGCGCCGACCACCACCACATCATAGCTTTCTTCTATCGCAGCCATTCCAATCCTCACTCCCAAATGTCACTTTCCCATACAAAATTTACTGAAAATCTCTTCCACAAGGTCATCCTCCACCGCCTCTCCGATCATATTTCCAAGCGCCTCATAAGCACTCATCAAGTCAATCGAATAGAAATCCTCCGGCATACCGTCTGTAATGCTCTGTTTCACAAGCTTCAGATGTTCTCCTGCCGTCACAAGCAGATTCTTCTGCCTGACGTTAATCGCATAGATCTCATCATTGTACTTAAGCTCTCCTTGAAAGAACATTTTACAAATAATTTCTTCCAGCTGAGAAATTCCTGTCAAATCCTTTGCAGATACGGATATAATCTGTTTATTAATCTTTGATTTAATTTTTTCAGGTGTCAGAACCACCCGCAGATCTGACTTGTTCAACAATACCAACGCCTGTTTCTCCAAAAGAAGCTCCATAATCGCTTCATCCTCCCCGTCCGGCTCACGGGTTGCATCCATCACATAAATAACCAGATCCGCCTCAGCCGCAGCTTTCCTGGCCCGCTCGACGCCGATCCGCTCCACACAGTCGTCGGTATCATGAATTCCGGCCGTATCCATAATATTCAGTGTTACACCGTTCAGGTTAATCTGTTCCTCGATCACATCTCTTGTAGTTCCGGCAACATCCGTCACAATAGCCCGCTCTCTCCCTACAAGAATGTTGAGAAGTGAGGACTTGCCAACATTAGGCTTACCAACAATTACCGTGTTAACTCCCTCCTTGAAAATACGGCCATTCTCAAAGGACTTTAACAGCTTATCCACAGTTTTCAACAGGTTATCCACAGTATCCTTTAACTGACTGCCGTAACCTTCCAGTGTAATATGCTCCGGATCATCCAGAGCCGATTCAATCAGTGCAAGCTCATGAAGCAGAACCTCACGCATTTTCCGAACCTGTTCGTGCAGCGCCCCCTGAAGCTGATCCATCGAGCCTCTCAGCGCATACTCATTTTTCGCGTTGATCACATCAATCACCGCCTCCGCCCGGGTCAGGTCAATCCTTCCGTTCAAAAAAGCACGCTTCGTAAACTCTCCAGGCTCCGCCGGCCGCGCTCCCGCGGCAATCACCGCCTCCAGAATGCGCCCCATAAGGTAGACGCCGCCGTGACAGTCAATCTCCACCGTATCCTCCGCCGTATAAGAGCGGGGCCCACGCATCAGAAGCACCATCACCTCATCAATCACCTGCCCGTTATCGCAGATGTATCCGTATTGAATTGTATGACTTTCACACTCACAGAGACGAACCTTTCCGCTCTTCGACCGGTACACCCGATCCGCAACCGCAAAAGCGTCACTGCCGCTTATCCTCACAATTCCGATTCCCGAGGGAGACATAGCCGTGGCAATCGCCGCTATTGTATCTGATTTCATAAGCTTCCCGTCCTTTTCCTCTCCCATAAAATTGAATAAATAAAATATACCTTTAATAACATAACAAAAAAAAGCAGGCCAGTCAAACAAAACTGGCCTGCCTTCGCATACTTCTTATTTTTTCAGTGTCACAACAACATGCCGATAAGGCTCCTCGCCCTCGCTGTGAGTCGTAACATAGCGGTCACTTTGCAGAGCAGAGTGAATAATTCTCCGCTCAAAGGGATTCATCGGTTCAAGATTGACCGGCCGCTTCGTCCGTTTCACCTTGTAAGCGATATTCCTCGCCAGATTTTCCAGCGTATCCCTTCTTCTCTTACGATAATCCTCCGTATCAATCTTAACCTTATAGTAATCCTCCGTCTTCTTGTTCAAAGCCAGGTTCGTCAGATACTGGAGGGAGTCCAGCGTCTGTCCTCTCTTGCCGATAAGAATTCCCATATCCGTGCCCTTAAGCTCCACATCAATGGTTTTCTCATCCTCATTCACCTGAATAAGAAGCTCAACCTCCATATTCATGGCAGAAAAGACGGAATTCAGAAACGCCCGGATATGCTCCTCAACCGAAACCTGCTTCTTACGAACCTTAATCACCGCATTCTTGCTGCCAAGTCCGAGAAATCCGGCGCTTCCCTTATCCACAACCTCATACTCAATCTGATCGCTTGTCGCTCCAAGCTGCTGACACGCCTCCGTGATGGCATCATCAACATTTTTAGCTGATATTTCAATAAATTCCATAATAATCCCCCCCTGTTACTTACTATTATTTCTCTCATTAAAATCTCGAACCAAATTCGCCTTGGACGCAAGACTTCCGGAAGACGCATTCCTCTTCGCCTCCTCCGCCTTCTCCAGCGCAAGCTCCTTCTCCGCAAAGGAACTGTCTCTGCCTGCAAGATTCGCCTTATTGCCGATGGTGCGCGTCTTAATCTGCGCCGCCTGCCGAATCTGCTCCTCGCTTATTCCCCTCTTCTCACGCTTCTTCTTAGCCTTCTCCTGATTCTTAGCAATCACGTCCTCAAGATCCAGATTCTGCATATGCCGATTGACAAAATACTGCTGAACGCCTCTGACAATCGCACTGAAAATCCAGTAAATACCGAGTCCCACCGGAACCGTAAAGCAGATAAACAGAGACATTAACGGCATCATGGTATTCATCATCTTCATCTGACGCGCCATCGAATCGTTCTCATCCTGCCCCGCCGGTGTCGGCATCAGCTTAATGTTGATCATCTGCGTCAGATAAGAGACAACAGGAATCAGCAGAGCAAGAATCAGCAGCAGCCAGGAATGATCCGCATAGCTTGACTGTATCGTGTTCCATGGCGTATCGGAAATATTAAGTCCGAACACATAATTGAAACTGTCAATGTGCGGCGTAATCTCCGAAACCGCATCCCCGATATTAGAGAAATAAGATGTCAGGTTCTCCCATCCCTCTCTCGGAAGCTTGTACAAAACATCAATAATATAATTATTAAGCGCCACGGAATCCGTCGTAGTGAAATCCGTTATAACCGAATTAATCTTATAATCCGCGACGATCTTTGTCATCTGATCCTGAAAACCGGAAGTGTTTGTGATCAGATCCACAAGGCTGCCCTTCACAACCGAATTGTCGGACAGCACGCCGAAATAATCTTTAATCGAAGTAATGTATGCCGGAATATTATAGAAAACGCGATACAGCGCAAACAGAATCGGCATCTGAATCAGCATCT
>CATJJD010000250.1 GCA_949740385.1 uncultured Lachnospiraceae bacterium | reverse complement strand
CCATTCTCTTTGCGGGTGTCAGAATAGAGGACGGTGCGATTGTGGAGGATGCCGTTATCATGGGCAACACAACCATTAAAGCAGGCGCCGTGGTGAAGCACTGTATCATTGCCGAGAATGCCACAATCGGGGAGAACGCCATCATCGGCGCACAGCCGGAGAACGGCGGTGTGGGCGAAGTTGCGACGATTGCCTCTAACGTGACGGTTGGCGCGGGAGCCAAGGTCGGGCCGAATGCTATGGTTTATGAAGATGTGAAGGAGGGCGGAGAGCAATGGTAAATTCAAAGGCAGAAGCGTTGGGGAT
Organism: uncultured Lachnospiraceae bacterium; assembly: GCA_949740385.1. Lineage (GTDB taxonomy): Bacteria > Bacillota > Clostridia > Lachnospirales > Lachnospiraceae > Roseburia. The sequence continues at coordinate 20,292 of CATJJD010000250.1, read as the reverse complement.
TATCTTCCCGAACAGTTATGATTCTTTAGTGCCGGAGCTTGTCTCCGAGCGTTTGATGGCGTCAATTCCGTTTGCGAGCAGATACCGCATGTGCGATTTTCTGCTTTCCAGCATGGTGCACAGCGGAATTGACAATGTATCCGTCATAGTGCGCAAGAATTATCACTCTCTGTTGGATCATCTCGGCAACGGCCGTGAGTGGGACCTGACGCGAAAGAAGGGCGGTTTGAATATCGTACCGCCGTTTGCGCAGAAGCAGGTCAAGATGTTTGAGGGGCGCATCGAGGCGCTTGAGAGCATCAAGGGCTTCCTCAGAAAGCAGCCGGAGAAGTATGTCATCATGAGTGATGCCAATATTGCAATGAACTTTGATTTCAAAGCACTTCTCGACGCGCATGTGAAATCCGGTGCGGATGTGACTATGGTTTACCGCAAGCAGGAAATCCCGGAGGCGCTGATCCGCCAGAGCTCAGAGTCCCTTGACCTCTACTATTCGCTCGGTATGAACGGAGACCGCGTCAGCAAGATATACATCAACCCGAGCGAGGACGGGGAGATGAATTTCAGTCTGAATATTTACATTATCGACAGAGAGCTTCTGATCAACCTGATTGACGATGCCTTTGTGCACGGCTACACATATTTTGTGAGGGATATTCTGGAGAAGCAGATCGACAAGCTGGACATCCGCGGCTACTGCTACGAGGGATATGTGGCACACATACATGACATGAAGAGCTACTTCGAGGAGAATATGAAGCTTCTGGAGGAGGAGAATCTCGAGGCGCTCTTCTCCGGCGGACAGATCTATACAAAGATCAGAGATGACAACCCGACGCGCTATATCAACGGCTCGAATGTCCACAACGTGATGGCGGCCGACGGCTGCGTGATTGAGGGAGAGGTGGAGAACAGTATTCTCTTCCGTGGTGTCAGAGTCGGTAAGGGCGCAAAGGTGAAGAACTGTGTGCTCATGCAGGATACCGTTGTTGCGGATGGCGCGAATGTTGAGTATGTAATTGCGGACAAGGACGTAAAGATCAGTGCCGGCAAGTCTCTTACCGGAAACGAGTCCTTCCAGGTATTTGTATCCAAGGGACAGACCGTATAGCCGCAGTGAAATAAATGTGCTGACAACGATTTTTTTCATTGCAAATATGAAGGAATGTGATATAATGAGCGTAGTATTACGACTTAGGAGGCACTTATTTTATGGCTGATAACAGAAAAACATTTAAGATAAAGTCAGACGATATAGGGGATGTCCGTATCGCAGACGAAGTAGTTGCGATTATTGCGGGGCTTGCCGCTACGGAGGTGGAGGGTGTCAGCTCTATGGCCGGCAATATCACCAACGAGATCGTCAGCAGACTTGGAATGAAGAATCTGTCCAGGGGAATTATGATTGAAGTTATGGAGGATGAGGTGAAGGTGGATGTCGCCATCAACATCGCATATGGCTTCAGTATCCCGGAAGTGTCTTCCAGGGTACAGGATAAGGTGAAGAACGCAATCGAAAATATGACAGGTCTGAATGTGGCTGTCGTCAATGTCCGTATTGCGAGCGTAGATATGGGAAGCAATTAAACTTTATCATCATTTATAGTTGTAGTAATATGAAGGACATCTAAGAACATTAGGTGTCCTTTCATTACTGTATGCGGACACTGCAGAACGGAGAAAAATATGACACGACGAGAACTACGGGAAAATACATTCAGGATGCTTTTCCGAATGGAATTTCATGAGGCGGAGCAGATGCCGGAGCAGCTTGCACTCTTTGCGGAGGAGCTTAAGGCGCCGCTGGAGGAGGAAAAACCAAAGATCACGGCGAAGCAGGAGGCGTATCTGGCCGACAAGTGCAGAGAGGTTTTCGCCCATGTGGGAGAGCTGGACGAGGCAATCGGCAAAGTCTCCGAGCGCTGGAAAGTCAACCGCATGAGCAAGGTGGATCTGACAATTCTGAGACTGGCGGCCTACGAGATGCGCTATGAGGAGGACATTCCGGTGGCTGTGTCGATCAATGAGGCGGTGGAGCTGGCCAAAAAGTACGGAACCGATGATTCCTCCTCCTTTGTGAACGCCATTCTGGCGAAGCTTGTATGATGAAGAACGTATATTCCGTAGGGCAGGTTAACCAGTATATAAAAAATATGTTTGCACAGGATTTCATGCTCCGCAATATCTGTGTAAAGGGAGAAGTGTCCAACTGCAAATACCATTCCAGCGGACATATCTTTTTTACCTTGAAGGATGAGGCCGGGGCCATGTCCGCCATTTTGTTTGCTTCGAACCGAAAAGGGCTCGGATTTCATATGAAGGAGGGAGACCGGGTTGTCGTCACAGGCTCCGTCGAGGTGTACGAGCGCGACGGCAAATACCAGATGTATGCGAGAGAGGTGGAGGCGGACGGCGCGGGTAATCTCTATCTTAAATTTGAGGCGTTAAAGCGGGAGCTGGAGGAGATGGGGATGTTTGCGCCCGAGTACAAGCGGCCGATTCCTTCGTATGTGGAAACGGTGGGGATTGTCACGGCTCCCACAGGGGCAGCCGTGCAGGACATCCGAAACATTTCCGCCCGGAGAAATCCGAATGTGCGGCTGATTCTCTACCCCGCGCTGGTGCAGGGAGAGGGAGCGGCGGCTTCCATCGTAAACGGCATTCACGCGCTGGAGCGGATTGGCGTCGACGTTATGATTGTGGGCCGGGGAGGCGGCTCCATCGAGGATCTGTGGGCGTTTAACGAGGAAATTGTGGCCCGTGCCATATTCGATTGCAGTGTTCCGGTTATCTCCGCAGTGGGACATCAGACGGACTTTACGATTGCAGACTATGTGGCGGATCTGCGGGCGCCCACGCCGTCTGCGGCTGCGGAGCTTGCAGTGTACGACAGACTGCAGACGAAGGACAAGCTGGCGGGATACGGCCGCCGCTTTGATGTGATTTTTAAGAGCCGGCTGGAGGGAATGCGAAATGTTCTGGAGCAGTATCGGCTGCGCATGCGCTACCTGAGCCCGGGAAGCCGGCTGAACGAGAACCGGCGCAGGGCGGCGGAATGCGAGGACGCGCTCCACGGTGCGATGCGTGAGCTGATTCGCCAGAGGCGGCACAGGCTGGCGCTTCTGGCGGGGCGGCTTGACAGCTGTTCCCCGGCCAAAAAGCTCGGAAGCGGCTACGCCTATGTGCAGAATGAGAGAGAGAGAACGCTGCGCTCGGTGGCGGACGCACAGGAGAGGGAGCACATTTATGTTCATTTGTTAGACGGCCGGATCACGGCGCGGATTGAGCAGATTGAGGCCGGGAAAATATAGACAAGAACAAGACGACGGTGACAGAAAATCAGGCCAATTTTTCGTTGGCGGAGAAGACGAAGATGACAGAAAATCAGAATGACGAATTACAGAATGAAGTTTCGGAAAAAACGGAGAAGAAAGGGCTTGAGGAGCGTTTTACGTCCATCGAGAAGGTGCTGGAACGATTGGAGCATACCGATGTGACCCTTGAGGAGTCCTTTGCGCTCTATAAGCAGGGGCTTGAGGAGCTGGCCTCCGCCAATGCGATGCTGGACGAGATGGAACAGGCCATGCTTGTCATGACAGAGAACGGCGAGCTGGAAGAATTTTAAGGCGGTGAGGGGCATGGAAATAGAAAGAGAGATCGAAGCCCGCAGAGAGCGGATCGATGCAGTCATAGAGAGATACCTTCCGGATGCGGAGGAAAACCCATATTTTGAGAAAAAGCTTCGGGAGGCGATGCGCTACAGCGTGGCGGCGGGGGGAAAGAGACTTCGCCCGATGCTGATGGAGGCATGCTTTGAGCTGTTCGGCGGCAGAGGGGAGTCTATGCACCCATTTATGGCGGCCATAGAGATGATACACACCTACTCCCTTGTGCACGACGATCTGCCGGCAATGGACAACGATCTGTACCGGAGAGGAAAAAAGACGACCCACGCCGTGTACGGGGAGGCCATGGGTATTCTGGCGGGGGACGGCCTGCTCAACTTCGCCTATGAGACCGTGGCAGAAGCCATGGCGGAGCAGGCGGCAGACAGGGACTGCCTGAACCGGATGGTTCGGGCTTTTGGAGTGCTCTCGTCCTTTGCGGGCATCCGGGGCATGGTGGGAGGCCAGTCGGTCGACGTGGAGAGCGAGTCGCTGCCGCCTTCCGCGATGACGGAGGATAAGCTGGACTATATTTACGAGGCTAAACCCGGCGCCCTCATCCAGGCGTCCATGATGATCGGCGCCATACTTGCGGGGGCTTGCGAGGAGTCGGTGGGACGGATGCAGGCGGCGGGGCGCTGTCTCGGAAAGGCATTTCAGATTCGGGATGACATTCTGGATGTGACGGGAAATCCTGAGTTGCTGGGCAAGCCGGTTGGAAGCGACGAGAAAAATAACAAGGCAACCTTTGTGACTCTGCGGGGGGTGGAGCAGGCCTCCTCAGCAGTGGAGAGTCTGTCGCAGGATGCCGTGCGCATACTGGACGGACTGGGCAGGGAGGATACATTTTTGCGAGGACTGTTTTTGTATCTGACCGACAGGGAGCACTGACCGATGATACTGGATCGCATACAGAAGGAAAATGATATTAAGCTGCTGCCGGAGGAGGACATTGAGCCGTTAAAGGAAGAGATCCGGGGGTTTCTGATTGAGAATATCGCAAAGACGGGCGGGCATCTTGCGTCCAATCTGGGCGTAGTGGAGCTTACGATGGCGCTTCACCTGACTTTTACGCTGCCGCAGGATAAGATAATATGGGATGTGGGGCATCAGTCCTACACCCACAAGATTCTCACCGGCCGCAAGGACGGATTTCAGACGCTGCGGCAGTTCGGCGGGATGAGCGGATTTCCGAAGGCGCAGGAGAGCCCGGCGGACAGCTTCGACACGGGGCACAGCTCCACATCCATCTCCGCGGGACTCGGACTTGCCAAGGCCAGGGAGATCACGGGGGAAAACTATGCGGTTGTCTCGGTGATCGGGGACGGCGCGCTCACCGGAGGGCTGGCCTTTGAGGCGCTCAACAACGCCTCCAGCATGAAGACCAACTTTATTATTGTGCTGAACGACAACCATATGTCCATATCCGAAAATGTGGGCGGGCTGAACCGCTATCTGAGCAATTTTCGGACGGCGGACGCCTACATGGATTTAAAAGACGGAATCGTCCAGTCTCTGAGCCGGATTCCGGTGTACGGCGAGCGGATGGTCAAGCAGATACGAAACGCCAAGAGCGGCATCAAGCAGCTGCTCGTGCCGGGGATGTATTTTGAGCAGATGGGAATTCTGTATCTGGGGCCGGTGGACGGCGGTAATATCCGCATGATGCGCAGGGTGTTTGCGGAGGCGAGAAGGGTGCGGGGGCCGGTGCTGGTGCATGTCATCACGAAAAAGGGCTCCGGCTATCTGCCGGCAGAGCGGCATCCGGCAAGGTTTCACGGGACGGACGCCTTTGACGTCGCCACGGGACAGCCCCTTAAAAAGAAGACGAAGCCCGGCTACACCGACGTGTTCGCGTCTGCGATTCACCGGCTGGGGGCAAAAATGCCGCATCTTGTGGCCATCACGGCGGCCATGTCCGACGGGACGGGACTTGCCAGGTTTCAGAAGGATTACCCGGAACGGTTTTTTGACGTGGGAATTGCGGAGGGACATGCGGTCACCTTTGCGGCGGGGCTTGCCAAGGCTGGGCTTTTTCCGGTTGTCGCCGTCTACTCCTCCTTCCTGCAGCGGGCGTATGACGAGCTCTTGCACGACGTCTGTCTGCAGAAGCTTCCGGTGGTGTTTGCGGTGGACCGTGCGGGGCTGGTGGGCAGCGACGGCGCCACCCACCAGGGCGTTTTTGATCTGTCCTTCCTCTCGTCGATCCCAAACATGACGGTGATGGCTCCGAAAAATAAGTGGGAGCTTTCCCGGATGCTGGCGTTTGCCCTCTCGCTCTCTGCGCCGGTGGCCATCCGCTATCCGAGAGGGGAGGCGTACCAGGGACTGAAGGAGTTTGGCGCGCCCCTGGAGCGGGGGCGAAGCGAGATGCTTTACGAGGAGTCGGATATAGCGCTTTTTGCTATCGGGAGCATGGTAGAGACGGCGGAGCAGGTGCGGTTTAAGCTAAAAGAGCAGGGGTACTCTGTGACCCTTGTCAACGCAAGGTTTGCGTCCCCGGTGGACGAGGCGGCGATATGCCGCCTTTCGGACAAGCATGCGCTTCTCGTGACGATGGAGGAGAATGTGGCAAGAGGCGGCATGGGAGAGCGGGTATCCGCGGTGATCGTAAGAGAGCGGCTGCCCATTGCGTTTCTCGGCGTCTCGGTGGGAGATGTGTTTGTGGAACACGGGAGCGTCGGCCGGCTGCGCAGGGAGCTTGGAATTGATGCTGTCTCGGTGGCTGCGCGGGTGAAAGAGGTGTACGATGCGCTGTGAGGGAGAGTGCGGATGAAAGAGAGACTGGATGTGCTTCTGGTGAAGCGGAACCTGGCGCCGTCCCGGGAGAAGGCGAAGGCGATGATCATGGAGGGCAGCGTTTTTGTAAACAATAACAGAGAGGACAAGGCGGGCGCTGCCTTTGCGGAGGACTGCAGAATCGAGATTCACGGCAGCACGCTCAAATATGTGAGCCGGGGCGGCCTAAAGCTTGAGAAGGCCATGGAGAGCTGGAATATCCGGCTGGACGGCAAAATCTGCATGGACATCGGAGCCTCCACAGGCGGTTTTACGGACTGTATGCTGCAAAGCGGCGCGGCGAAGGTGTACGCGGTGGATGTGGGATACGGGCAGTTTGCCTGGAAGCTGCGGCAGGATGAGCGGGTGGTCTGCATGGAAAAGACGAATATCCGCTATGTGACAGCGGATGACATTGCCGACCGGCTGGACTTTGCTTCGGTGGACGTTTCGTTTATTTCTCTGACAAAGGTGCTTGTTCCTGTCCGGGCGCTTCTTTGGGACGGCGGGCAGATGGTGTGTCTGATCAAGCCGCAGTTTGAGGCTGGCCGCGAGAAGGTCGGGAAAAAGGGCGTTGTCCGGGACCGGGCCGTGCACGAGGAAGTGATCGGGCGGGTGGCGAAATTTGCGTTTGAAAACGGTTTTTCCGTCCGCGCGCTGGAATTTTCCCCGATCCGGGGGCCGGAGGGAAACATTGAGTATCTGATGTATGTGCAGCGGTCCGACTGTCCCGTCATGGGAGAGTAAGCGGATGGGCAGGCGGTGGGAGCAGCGGCCCACGGAAAGCTGGATAAGTAAAATGCAAAAATTTATGTTGATAACCAATTCATATAAGGATAAGGGTCTGGTTCTCTCCAGGAGGATCGCCGCCTGTATTCAGGAGCGGGGCGGGCAGGCGCACATTGCGACAAACCAGATGGAGACGGGAAAGGAGTATGACCTGTCGGAGATTCCAGGGGATGTGGAATGTATTCTCGTCCTGGGGGGCGACGGCACGTTAATCCGCACGGCGACGAAGACAGAGTCTCTCGGAATTCCGCTGATCGGCGTCAACCTGGGGACACTGGGCTATCTGTGCGAGCTGGAGGAAAATACAGTTTTTGAGGCCATTGACCTGCTCTTTGCAGACCGCTGTCTGGTGGAGGAGCGCATTATGCTCAGCGGCAGCCGCACCGGTTCAAAGGAGGCGGCGCTTCTTGCCCTGAACGACATTGTCATACACTGGACCGGGGATATGTCGATGCTGCGGCTGTATGTATATGTCAACGGCAGGCCCTTTAACACCTGCGAGGTGGACGGCCTGATTGTGGCAACGCCCACCGGGTCCACCGGCTACAACATGTCGGCGGGAGGCCCCATTGTGGAGCCCAGGGCGCGGATGCTGCTTCTGACACCCATCAATGCCCACGATCTGAACGCCAGGAGCATTGTGTTCGGGGATGAGGACGTGATCGAGATCGAGCTTGGGACAAGGCGTTACCAGGCCGACGAGCGGGCTATCGTCAGCTTTGACGGCGATACGCGCATGGAGCTTGCGGTGGGCGACAAGGTGCGCATCACCAGGTCGGTGAGCTCTGTTCGCATATGCAGACTAAGTGATCAGAGTTTTCTGGAAATTCTTCGAAAAAAAATGCAGCGCTGACGGGGGAGTACCGATGAAGACGAGGAGACAGACTAAGATACTGGAGTTAATTCAAAAGAACGACATCGAGACGCAGGAGGAGCTGTCCGCGTACCTGACGAGGGAGGGCTTTGCAGTTACTCAGGCGACGGTGTCCAGGGATATTCGGGAGCTGAAGCTGACAAAGATCGCAACGGACGGCGGCAGACAGCGATACGCCGTGCTGGCGGAGGCGGATTCCGGTATGGCGGGAAAGCTTGTGCGGGTTCTGCAGGAGGGTTTCGTCTCCATGGACGCCGCGGGAAATATTCTTGTGATCAAAACGGTGTCCGGCATGGCCTCTGCAGTGGGAGCTGCGGTGGATGCCATGAAGCTGAGCGAGGTGATTGGCTCCATTGCGGGGGACGATACGCTGATGTGCGTGGTGCGCTCCCAGGAGGACGCCCTCAATATCATGAAGAAGCTGCGCAAAATTATGAACGACTAAGGAGAAGCTTACCATGCTACAGAATTTACATGTGAAAAATCTGGCGCTGATCGATGAGACGGAGGTGGAATTTTCGGAAGGGCTGAATATTCTTTCCGGCGAGACCGGAGCCGGAAAATCCATCATTATCGGCTCTGTCAGCCTTGCGCTGGGGGAGAAGGTGCCAAAGGAGCTGCTGCGGGACAGCGGGGATACCGCGCTGGTGGAGCTGGTCTTTCATGTGGATGACCCGAAGGTGCTTGCGGCCGTTCAGGCGTTGGATATTGAGGCGGAGGACGGCACCGTGATACTCACGAGAAAGATCTCATCCGGAAGATCCATCGCAAGAATCAACGGGGAGGCTGTGTCGGTCTCAAAGCTGAAGGAGGTCGCAGCCCTTTTCATTGATATTCACGGACAGCACGAGCACCAGTCGCTTCTGCACCGGCGCAGACATCTGGAAATTCTCGACGCCTACGCAAAGGATGCCCTCTCCGACAGGCCGGCGCGGCTTTTGGCCTGCTATCAGGAGTACCGGAAGCTTAAGGAGGAGTGGGAGAACTCCAGAATGAACAGCGAGGAGCGGGCGAGAGAGCTGTCCTTTCTCACCTACGAGGTGAACGAGATTGAGCAGGCAGATCTCAGGCCGGGGGAGGATGAGGAGCTGGAGTCGCTTTTTCGCAGAATTTCCAACGGAAAAAAAATACTGGACGCGGCGGGTCAGGCTTACGCCGCCGTGGACGGGGAGGAGCCTTCTGCCTCCTCGCTGGTGGCGCGGGCGCTGCGGGAGCTGGGGCAGGTGTCCCAGTATGACGGGAAGGCGGCGCAGCTTGAGAGCCAGCTTTTAGAGATCGACAGTCTTTTGTCGGATTTTGCCCATGAGACGGCCGCCTATCTGTCGAATGAGGAGTTTGACGACGAGACATACTATATGACAAAGAAGCGGCTGGACGAGCTGAATCATCTGAAATCCAAATACGGCGGCAGCGTGGAGGAAATTCTCTCGGCGTGCAGAGAAAAGAGCGAGCGCATTGCCGTTTTAAACGACTACGACCAGTATCTGGAAAAGCTGAGCCTGAAATTCGAAAAGAAAAAGGCTGAGCTTGAGAGGCTCTGCGCCCAGGTGTCCAAAATCCGCAGACAGGAGAGCAAAAAGCTGGTAAATGCCATTCGCCTGGCGTTGTCGGATCTGAATTTTCTGGACGTGGCATTTGAGATTTCCTTTGAGGAGACGAAGGATTTCACGTCTCACGGAAGGGACGAGGCAGAATTTCTGATTTCTACGAATCCGGGCGAGCCGGTCCGGCCTCTCGGAAAGGTTGCGTCCGGCGGCGAGCTCTCGAGGGTGATGCTGGCGATCAAGACCGTTCTGGCGGAGTCGGATGCCATTGAGACGCTGATTTTTGACGAGATCGACACCGGAATCAGCGGCAGGACGGCCCAGATGGTGTCGGAGAAGATGAAGCTTCTGGGAAAGAGCCAACAGGTTATATGTATCACCCATCTGCCCCAGATCGCTGCAATGGCGGACACTCATTTTTTGATCGAAAAGTCGGTGGAAAACAGGTCCACAAGCTCCCACATTTACCGGCTGAACGAGGAGGATTCCGTCCGGGAGCTGGCGCGGATGCTGGGCGGCGTTGAGATCACGGACACGGTTATGCAGAGCGCCCGTGAGATGAAAGCCCTTGCCGCGGGGCTTGGGCAGGTATAATTCTTCTTTTTTTACGCATACTATCCATCGGCACACACTGCGTTACGCAATGTAAGGATTGCCAACGGAGGACAGAAGTATGCGGCGGTTTCGAGCCTGTTTATTTAAAAATTTAATCTGGATTTATCTTTGCGCGACATGCTGCTTCGGCTACAGTACGATGCTTGCCGCAATCCCGGATCATGTGTATCTGAAGGAGGGGGAGAACCTTAAGCTGGACTGTATGCTTCCGGTGAAGCTTGCTGTGGTGAACCGGCAGCAGACGGTTATGGCGGATGTTTCCTATGGGGAAAAGAGCAAAAGAAGCGCAGAGGGGATCGGGGATACGACCATAAAAACGCTGCGGGAGCGCACGAATCTGAGCTGCGAAACCCTTGCGGTGGGGGATCATGCGGTGGTGTGCTACCTGTTTGGCGTTCTGCCGGTCAAGGAAGTTGAGGTATCCGTGGTGGAGGGCAGACAGCTCTACGCCGCGGGGCATGTGGTGGGAATCTACGGGGCGACCCAGGGGGTTCTCGTACTGGGAAGCAGTCCGGTGGAGACCGGCGGCAGGGCATACCGGGAGCCGGCGGAGAATCTCATCTTTGCCGGGGACTACATTGTGGCGGTGAACGGAGAGCCGGTTCGAAAGAAGGAGGAGCTGATTCAGCTGGTGGAGCAGTTCGGAGACCGGCCGCTGACCATCTCCCTCTGGCGGGACGATGAGCTCATCGACGTGTCGGTGAGCGCGGCGGCGGTGACGGAGGAGGCGCAGGAGAACAGCGGGCAGCACTATATGCTGGGGCTGTGGGTGAAAGACGACATGGCCGGGATCGGAACGCTCACCTACTTTGACGAAAACGGCCGCTTCGGGGCGCTGGGGCATGGAATCGGGGACGGCGAGACCGGCTCGCTCCTTCGGATTGAGCGGGGGGCGCTCTATGAGGCGGAGATCATGGGTATTCAGAAAGGAAAGCGGGGCGCGCCGGGTGAGCTGCAGGGTGTTGTTTACTATGGGAAAGAGAACCGGATCGGCGAGGTGGCCGCAAACACCGACATCGGCATATACGGGCAGCTGGGAGAGGAGCGTATGCAGGCTTACGAGGGGGGAAGCGATCTTATTCCGGTTGGCTACAAGCAGGATGTGACGCCGGGAGACGCCGTGATTCTATCCGACGCGTCGGGGGAGCTGTGTACTTACCACATCGTGATTGATTCGCTGGATTATGCGCCCGCCGACCGGAACAAGGGAATACGCTTTCATGTGGACGACTCCGCGCTGTTAGAGCTGACGGGCGGGATCGTGCAGGGGCTCAGCGGTTCGCCGATTATTCAAAACGGCCGTCTCGTGGGGGCCGTGACGCATGTCCTGGTCAACGAGCCGACACAGGGGTACGGAATTTTTATCGAAAATATGCTGGAGCACTGAGATTTCAGGCATGGCAGGTCAGAAGACGGCAGAAAAAGGCGTTTTCTGGCTTTTTCCCCGTAAATACCTTCCATAATTTAGAAAGATTTTAGATTTTTGCGGTTGTAAATGGAGACGGCAGATGATAGTCTATACACATGTCTGAAAAAGGAGGGAAAAATGGGGAAAATTGTAAAAAATATGCTGCCATATTGGAGATGGATAGCGGTTATTGTCGTTTTTCTTGTGGTACAGGCGCTCTGTGAGCTGGCGCTGCCGCAGTATACGTCGGACATCATTGATGTGGGTATTCTGAATGTGAACGGAAATCTGGCCGACGGTGAGCGGGCAGGCTACATGTGGGAGAGCGGCGCAAGGATGCTTGGCATGACGCTTCTGATGACGGGCTCATCCATAGTTGTGGGCTACGCGGCATCTTTGATTGCCGCCGGCATCGGCCGGGATCTCAGAGAAAAGACGTTTCGAAACGTGGTGAACTATTCCAGTGCGGAGATGAACCGTTTTTCTACGGCGTCCTTAATTACTAGAAGCACCAACGACATTCAGCAGATTCAGATGGTTTCCGTCATGCTGCTGCGTGTGGTGCTCTATGCGCCCATTGTGGGAATCGGCGGCGTGATAAGGGTGGCCCAGGCGAAGGCCGGCATGGAGTGGGTCATTGCGCTGGCCGTTGTATTGATTGTGGGATTTGTGGTGCTGCTTGTGTCGATCACGATGCCGAAATTCAAAATCATGCAAAATCTTGTGGACCGGCTGAATCTGGTATCCAGAGAAATTTTAACCGGGCTGAGCGTGATCAGGGCCTTCGGGCGGGAAAAATGGGAGGAGAAGCGCTTTGACGAGGCAAACGAGGACCTGAAAAAGACGCAGCTCTTTACCGGCCGTGTGATGACTCTTATGATGCCGGGCATGATGATGATTCTCTACTGCATTACCCTTTTGATTGTGTGGGTTGCAGCGGGGCGGATTGACGCCGGGTACATGCAGGTGGGCGCAATGACTGCGTTTATCACCTACACCATGACGATCGTCACATCCTTTCTGATGCTCACGATGATGTCCATCATGCTGCCGAGGGCAGGCGTAGCGGCAGCCCGCATCGACGAGGTGATACGCACTACCGGCTCCATCCGGGAGGATGACAGCCCGGTCCGGCTTTGCAATATCCGCGGCGTTGTGGAATTTTCCCATGTCAGCTTCCGCTATCCGGGGGCGGAGGCAGACGTGCTTACCGACATTGACTTTGTGGCAGAGCCGGGGAAGGTTACGGCTATTATCGGGAGTACCGGCTGCGGAAAATCGACGCTGGTGAATCTGCTTCCGCGTTTTTACGACGTGACGGGAGGAACGATCAAGGTGGACGGCTGCGACATCCGCAGAATGTCCTTAAAGGAGCTGCGGGAAAATATCGGGTTTGTGCCCCAGAAGGGCGTGCTCTTTTCCGGTACCATCGACTCGAATCTGCGCTTCGGCGCGAAGGATGCGCCGCATGATGTCATAAGAAAAGCCGCAGACATTGCCCAGGCGCTTCCTTTTATAGAAGAAAAGGAGGACGGCTTTGCGAGCGCCATCGCCCAGGGCGGAACCAACGTGTCCGGCGGGCAGAAGCAGCGCCTTGCAATTGCCAGGGCCATTGCGAAGAACCCGAGGATCTACGTGTTTGACGACAGCTTTTCTGCGCTGGATATGAAGACGGACGCAGGGCTTCGGGCGGCGCTTGCGGCGGAGACGAAGGACGCCACCACAATTATCGTCGCCCAGCGGATCAGCACGATACTGCATGCGGATCAGATTCTCGTGCTGGACGAGGGGGCCGTTGTGGGGAAGGGAACCCACGGAGAGCTTCTGGAAAGCTGCGAGGTCTACCGGCAGATCGCAAAAAGCCAGATGTCGGAGACGGAGCTCGGTATTGCGGACACATGCAGAAAGGAGGAGGATTAGTATGGCGGGAGGACATCACGGGCCTGGGGGAATGCATCCCGGGGAAAAGCCGAAGAACTTTAAGGGCGCACTGCAGAAAATTATCCGCTATCTTGGGCGTTGCTGGGCGGCTATCGTAGTAGTGATGGCTGCGGCTGCGGTGTCGACGGTCTTTTCCGTGATCGGGCCAAAGGTTATGGGGCGTGCGACCACCGCGCTGGCGGAGGGGCTGATGCGGAAAATGACAGGAACCGGGGGAATTGACTTCGACTACATCGCAGGGGTTCTGCTCTTTACGCTGGGGCTGTATGTGTGCAGCTCGCTGTTTAGCTTTCTGCAGGGTATTGTCATGACGGGAATCACCCAGAAGACATGCTATCGGATGCGAAAGGATATATCCGAAAAGATCGGCCGGATGCCGATGAAATATTTTGAGAGCCGGACATACGGGGAGGTGCTCTCCCGGATCACAAATGACGTGGATACGCTGGGACAGAGCTTAAATCAGAGCATTACACAGATTATCACAAGCATTGCGACACTTGTGGGAACTCTTGTGATGATGCTGTCCATATCAGGGATTATGACAGTGATTTCCCTTGTGATACTGCCGGTATCTGCGGCACTGATTTCCCTTGTCATAAAGCACTCCCAGAAATATTTCCGAAGACAGCAGGAATACCTGGGGCATATCAACGGGCAGGTGGAGGAGGTGTACGGCGGCCATATGGTTGTGACAGCCTTCAACCGGCAGGAGGAGACCATCAAAAGCTTCTGCGAGACCAACGACATACTGTGCGAATCGGCGCGCAAGTCCCAGTTTCTCTCCGGGCTGATGCATCCCATCATGCAGTTTGTGGGAAATCTCGGCTATGTGGGCGTCGCCATCTCCGGCGGTATTCTCGCCATCCGAAAGGTGATTACGGTGGGAGAGATTCAGGCGTTCATCCAGTACGTGAAAAATTTCACACAGCCCATCATGCAGTTTGCGCAGGTGGCGAGTCAGCTGCAGTCCATGACGGCGGCTGCGGAGCGGGTCTTCGCCTTTCTGGAGGAAGAGGAGGAGGATGTCACTGTGGAAAATCCGGTGAAGCTGGAGGAAATTCAGGGGAGCGTTGCCTTTGAACATGTGAGCTTCGGCTATGACGGGAAGAACATGATTATCAAAGACTTTTCTGCCAGGGTGGAGCCGGGGGCGAATGATGCCTTTGGGGGACCGACCGGGACCGGAAACCCGACGATTGGGTCGCTTCTGATGCGTTTTTATGATGTTAACTCCGGCTCAATACTGGTTGACAATCACGATGTGCGCCATTACAACCGGACGGACCTGCGGGCGGCTTTCGGCATGGTGCTGCAGGACACCTGGCTCTTTAAGGGGACGATTATGGAGAACATCCGCTACGGCAGACTGGAAGCCACCGACGAGGAGGTGATAGAGGCGGCGAAGGCGGCATATGCCCACCACTTTATCCAGACGCTTCCGGGAGGCTATCAGATGGAACTCAACGAGGACGCAAGCAATGTGTCCCAGGGACAGAAGCAGCTGCTCACCATCGCAAGGGCGATTCTTGCAGACAACCGGATTCTGATTCTCGACGAGGCCACCTCGTCGGTGGACACGAGAACCGAGGTGCGCATCCAGAAGGCTTTGGACAATCTGACAAGAGGGCGGACCAGCTTTATTATCGCCCACAGGCTCTCCACAATCCGCGACGCCGACATGATTCTTGTCATGAAGGACGGGGACATTGCAGAGCAGGGAAATCACGAGGAGCTTCTGGCAAAAAATGGGTTTTATGCAGAACTTTACAACTCACAGTTTGAAGAAAAAAGTACGGCTGTGGCGTAAAGCGGAGTATGTTGCGGTTGAGAAATGAAGCTGTCTGTGGTAAAATCAAAGAAAGCAGAGAACAAAAATTCCGGTGTCTGTGAGAGAGGATGCAAAAATGCGGTACCGGCAAATGGGGCGGATTTTGCAGTGTACGGCGGCGGTTAATGAGAGGAATCGGCAAATGTTATACGATGAAAAGCAACTGTACAACGAGGGCTTTAATCAGAATCAGGTGGAGGAGATTATTGACGGGCAGATGGCGGGCATTGACGTGTCCGCCTACGCGAACAAAAATTTTCTTGCCGTTCAGATGCGTCAGGTGCGCATGGGGCTTGTGGACGGTCTTGATGTGACGGAGTACGCTCATGATTTTTACGACTGGTTTCAGATGGAGGAAATCCGAAAGGGACTGATGGCGAACGTCGATATCGAGAAATATGCGATGCCGTCGGTCACAAGTGATCGGATGCACGAGATGCGGGAGGCTCTGGAGGAGGGAATCGATCTGTCGCCCCACATAAAGAGAGATGCGAAGGTGCTTCGGCTGCTGCGGGATGCCATTCGCGGAGGCTACGATCTGCTTCCCTTTGCAGACGCCGGATACCGGGCAGAGGAGCTGGAACAGATCGGAGACGCTCTTGGAAAAGGTCTGGACATCGGCTCCTACATAGTGCCGGGAATGTGTGCACATGCGATTAATGAGATTGCCCAGGGGCTTTTGGATGATCTGGACGTTGGCATCTACAGCGACGGGCAGCTGGACTGGAGGCAGATGCGTGAGCTGCGGCTTGGTCTTTTGCACCGGGTGGATGCAAAGCTTTACCGGGATCATCTGTACAGCTGGAAACAGATGCGTGAGCTGAGGCTGGGCCTTGAGGACGGTCTGGACACCGGGCAGTACCGTTTCTTCTATTATACAGATGCCAGGATGTGCGAGGTGCGGGAGTCCATGCTGCGGAAGCAGCCCGCTTCAAAGCAGCCGGACGGCCGGTACGAGTACTTTTTCGACACCCGGGTGCAGAAGGAGGGAACCATACTTGACGACGGAACCGTCGACTACACGGACGTCCACTGGTTTGACGTGGTTGAGGAGGGACAGACGCTGGCTGTCTATCACGATGCCGGGCGGGCCGACGGCCCCGGCAGGCGTTCGGGGAGAGAGAAGAGCATTCTCACGGGAAAGGGGATTGCGCAGTCGAAGGATCAGAGAACGTACACGGCGGCCATCAGCGGAAAGGCGGAGCTGACCGAGAGCGGGCTGAGCGTGAAAAAGCTGCTGGTGATCGACAATCTGACACTTCTCGACGTAAAAGTCGTTTTCGACGGCACGGTCTACGTGCGGGGCCGGGTGGAGAGCGGAACCACCATCCGGGCGGCGGACGAGATTATCGTGGACGGTCTGGTGGAAAATGCGGTGCTTACGGCGGGGACGAATATTTTGCTTCGGGGAGGCGCCCGCGGCACGGAAATGATAAAGGCCGGCGGAAACGTGGCGGCTGCATTTCTGGAGAACGCCCATGTACAGGCGCTTGGAAGTATCCAGGCGAACGACAGCAGAGACAGCGAGCTCTTTGCCGGCGGCGGGATTCATCTGTTCGGCACGGCGGCCGGCGGAATGATTAAGGCGCAGCAGGGAATTCATGTCGGAAGTGCCGGAGACGAGAGTCGAAAGGAGACCGTGTTAACGTGTGATCTTTTAAAGAGCAAAAAGGAGCTTGGGATATCCCTGGAGGAGCAGCGTCTCTCGGTGAGCAGAGAGATCGAGATGCTGACGAACGCGCTGGCGGATTTTGACCAGGCATATACGCCCGAAAAGCGCAATCACATGGAGCTTTACGTCAAGATTGAGAACGCTATATATATAAAGAAGAAACAGCTTCAGGATATTATAGACTGCCGGACCGAGCTCTGGCGCCTGCGGGAGAATGTCAACCGATCAAATATAATGATTGACAATCGAATTTATCCGGGCGTTGCGGTGTCAATCGGCGGCTGTCAGTGGGACGGAGATGTGAGCGATGATGTGAGGACGAATTTAGTGTTTGTGAAAAAGGGCGTTGCGGTTCTGGCTGAGCCTGGAAAGAAGGGAACGGAGTAATTATGAGAGATACAGTGTTGATTGTGGATGATGTTGAGATAAACCGGATGATACTTTCCGGTGTGCTGGAGGAGGAGTATCGCATTCTTGAAGCTGACAACGGTTACGCCGCCATTCAGCAGCTCAACGAGCACCACGGCGAGATCGCGGTAATTCTTCTGGATTTGATCATGCCGGAGGTGGACGGCTTTGTCGTTCTTAAGGTTTTGCAGGAGAAGGAAATTTCGAGTCGGATTCCGGTTCTTGTCATAAGCGGGGAGAATACCGTGGATGTCGAAACACAGTGCTTTGGCCTCGGTGTAGCGGATTTTGTCGGAAAACCCTTTGAGCCGGGCAAGGTCAGAAACCGCGTCAACAATGCAGTGGAGCTGTTCTCCTACAAAAACGAGCTGGAGATGAAGGTTAAGAAGCAGACCGAGACGCTGAACCGCCAGTACCTGATGCTGAAGGAGCAGTCTGCAAAGCTTAAGGCGCAGGCGGATGAGCTGAAGGAAAACAATAGCAATATTATCGGCATACTCGGCACGGTTGTCGAATACCGGAATACGGAGAGCGGAAACCACATCAACCGTGTCAAGGGATTTACGCGCATTCTGGCGGAAGCCGTCATGCGCAGGTACGCGGAATACGGTCTGACGAAAGAGCGGATCGACGTGATCGTCTCCGCCAGCGCGCTTCACGACATCGGAAAAGTGGCAATTCCCGACAATATTCTCATGAAACCGGGAAAGCTGACGGACCGGGAGTACGAGTTTATGAAATCCCACACTACAAAGGGCTGTGACATACTCAACAATATCAGGGGCGCCTGGGATGAGGAGTACGGCAGAGTAAGCTACGAGATCTGCCGTTATCACCATGAACGCTATGACGGCGGGGGGTATCCGGACCGGCTTTCGGGAGAGGAAATTCCAATCTCCGCACAGATTGTCTCCATCGCGGATGTTTACGACGCACTGGTCAGTGAGCGCGTCTATAAGAGCGCATTCTCCAGGGAAGATGCATTTTTCATGATTCTTCGCGGCGAGTGCGGCGTCTTTTCGCCAAAGCTTCTGGAATGCTTTAAAGAATCGCGGCAGCAATTTGAGATGCTTGCGGACGAATACCGCGAGAAAGATGTCGAACAATGGCAGGTTATCTGAGAAAATAAGACTATTAGTTCGATATTGAACTGCGACTTTTTCGAATTGTTAGAATTTTTTCTGCAAATCGTCTAGTAATGAGCCAGTTGGCTGTGCTATATTATTTCGTGCAACTAATCGACAAGTGGTGACAAAAAACTGACAGGTAATTTGTTTATAGTTTAGTTGTTCGAAAATGATAACCAGGAGGACGGTTTATGGGAAAATTAAGTGTCGTAATAGCGGATGATAATGAAATTATGTTGGAGATGCTGAGTGAAATTGTCTCAAACGATGAAGCGCTGCAGGTAGTGGGAACCGCAAAAGATGGAGAAGAAGCGTGTCTTATGGCAAAGGAGAAGGAGCCGGATGTGCTGCTCCTTGACATTATTATGCCGAAGCTTGACGGATTGGATGTATTAAGTCGGATTCGCACGGATGCCGCCATAAAGAAGCAGCCGGCCATTCTGATGATCAGCGCCATCGGCGACGAGCGCATTACAGACGACGCTTTCTCAAAGGGCGCCGATTACTACATCATGAAGCCGTTCGACTTCAAGTCGATACTGGAGCGGATTCGCTATGTGACGGAGATCAGAAAGCCGGTGCGGGAAACCCACTGGATCAACAGCTTTGAGCGCACGGACGCGCAGGGCGGTCAGTCGCTGGAGGAGGATGTGACCTCTATCATTCACGAGGTGGGCGTTCCGGCTCACATTAAAGGCTATCAGTATCTGCGGGAAGCGATTATCATGTCAGTCAACAACATGGAAATGTTAAATTCCATCACAAAGATTCTGTACCCGGGAATCGCGAAGAAATATCAGACAACGCCGAGCCGTGTCGAGAGAGCGATTCGACATGCCATCGAAGTGGCGTGGAGCAGGGGAAAGATGGATACACTGGATGAGCTGTTCGGCTACACCATCAGCAACGGGAAGGGCAAGCCGACAAATTCCGAGTTTATCGCGCTGATTACGGACAAGATCCGATTACAGATGAAGAGTAAATAGCAGAGAGCGGGGGGCGCTCTCGCCAGGGAGGGTTCATATGAAGAAAATATTATTTGTCTCATCCGAGGCGGTACCTTACATCAAAACGGGAGGGCTGGCGGATGTCGTCGGTTCGCTTCCGAAGTATTTTAACCGTAAGGAGTACGACGTGCGGGTTATCCTGCCGAAGTATGCATGTATGGACGAAGGATTTCTGCCGCAGCTTCATTTTATGTGCCACTTTTATGTGAATCTGAACTGGCGCAAGCAGTACGCGGGTATCTTTGAGGCAAAATACAAGGGCATCCGTTACTATTTTGTGGACAACGAGTTTTATTTTGCGGGCGAAGGCCCGTACAACAACATCTATGAGGACGTGGAAAAATTTGCAT
Source organism: uncultured Lachnospiraceae bacterium (assembly GCA_949740385.1). Taxonomy (GTDB): domain Bacteria; phylum Bacillota; class Clostridia; order Lachnospirales; family Lachnospiraceae; genus Roseburia. The sequence goes on along the minus strand of CATJJD010000250.1, from coordinate 283 downwards.
ATTTTTCCAAGGCGGCACTGGAGTGCCTGCCGTACATTGATTTCGCGCCGGACGTCATACACTGCCACGACTGGCAGACGGGACTGCTTCCGGTATATTTGCGGACAGCCTATGGCTGCGACAATTTTTACGCGGGAATGAAGACCGTGTACTCCATCCACAACATGAAGTTTCAGGGGCGGTGGAGAATCAACGAGGTTATGGATATTACGGGACTCCCGGAACAGATTTTTAACGCGAGAGAGCTGGAATCTTACGGGGAGGCCAATTACTTAAAGGGTGG
>CATJJD010000249.1 GCA_949740385.1 uncultured Lachnospiraceae bacterium | reverse complement strand
CATTCAGGATTGGGGCGTTTCAAGAAACCGTTATTGGGGCACTCCCTTAAATATCTGGGAGTGCGGCTGCGGACACAGAGTCTGCGTTGGAAGCCGCGCCGAGCTGGCGGAGCTTGCGAACGATCCGAAGGCGGCAGAGGTGGAGCTGCACCGGCCGTACATCGACGAGGTGAAGCTTGTGTGTCCGGAGTGCGGAGGAACGATGAACCGGGTGCCGGAGGTGCTGGACTGCTGGTTTGATTCCGGCGCCATGCCTTTTGCGCAGCACCACTATCCGTTCGAGAATAAGGAAGTGTTCGAGCAGCAGTTCCCTGCACAGTTTATCTCCGAGGCGGTGGATCAGACGAGAGGGTGGTTCCACTCCCTGATGGCGGAGTCCACGCTGCTGTTCAACCGTGCGCCCTATGAGAACGTGATCGTGCTGGGGCACGTTCAGGACGAGAACGGACAGAAAATGTCCAAATCCAAAGGCAATGCCGTGGACCCGTTTGAGGCGCTGCAAACTTACGGTGCGGACGCCATCCGCTGGTATTTTTACACGGCCTGCGCGCCGTGGCTGCCGAAGCGCTTCTCGGGCCGGATCGTGCAGGAGGGACAGCGCAGGTTTATGGGAACACTGTGGAACACCTACGCCTTTTTTGTGCTCTACGCCAATATCGACGGGTTTGACGCGGCAAAATATACGCTGGATACCGACACGCTCACCGTGATGGACCGCTGGCTTTTGTCGAGACTGAACACTGCGGTGGCCGCGGTGGACGAGAATCTGGAGAACTACCGGATTCCGGAGGCTGCCCGGGCGCTGGAGGAGTTTGTGGAGGAGATGAGCAACTGGTACGTGCGCCGCTCGAGAGAGCGCTTCTGGGCGAAGGGGATGGAGCAGGACAAGATCAACGCCTACATGACATTGTATACGGCGCTTGTGACCGTAAGCAAAGCGGCCGCGCCGATGATCCCGTTTATGACGGAGGATATTTACCGCAATCTGGTATGCTCCGTGGACAAAAACGCGCCGGTCAGCGTGCATCTGTGCGATTTCCCTGAGGCGGACGAGAGCGCGGTGGACAGAGAGCTTGAGGCGGCGATGGATCAGGTGTTAAAGATCGTCGTTATGGCCCGGGCGTGCCGCAACAGCGCCGCCATCAAGAACCGCCAGCCGATCGGCACCATGTACGTGAAGGCGGAGACAAAGCCGGACGAATTTTTTACGGCGATTATCGCGGACGAGCTGAACGTGAAAAAAGTTGTGTTTACGGACGATGTGTCGGCCTACACCGACTATCAGTTCAAGCCGCAGCTTCGCACCGTGGGGCCGAAGTACGGAAAGTATCTGAAGCAGATTCAGAAAGCTCTTGCAGAGCTGGACGGAAACCGGGCCATGGCAGAGCTTAAGGCGCAGGGTGCGCTTAAGCTTGACAGCATCAGTGACGAAGTTGTATTATTAGAGGAGGATCTGCTGATTACGATGATTCAGGCGGAGGGCTTTGTGACGGAGAGCGGCAGCGGCATCACCGTTGTCATGGACACGAAGCTGACGCCGGAGCTTATCGAGGAGGGCTTCGTCAGAGAGCTGATCAGCAAGATTCAGACGATGCGCAAGGAGGCCGGCTTTGAGGTGACGGACCACATTGCGGTATCCTGCAGTTCAGAAGGGAAGGCGGGAGACATCTTCGGGAAGTACGCGGGAGACATTGCGGCGGAGGTGCTGGCGGACCGGACAGACGGCGCGGCTGCGGGATATCAGAAAGAATGGAATATTAACGGCGAGAAGGTTTTACTTGCGGTGGAAAAGCTGTAATAGCGACAGGGGAGCGGCGTTGGCACGGTCTCCCCTTCGTTTTTTGCATATAACGCATTTTGGCAATTACGCACATCAGGCAGCAGCAGCAGGAGGAGGAATAAGTTGAGAGAAGAAGTGTTCAGTAAAAAGGTATTTATCCGTTCCGTGACCGAGAACGTCAAGCCCATGTACCAAAAGACGCGGGAGGACGCCAGCCAGCAGGAGATTTTTCAGGCGGTTTCGCTGGCGGTCAAGGACGTGATCATGGATCAGTGGATGGCCACGCAGCACGCCATCGACCGGGACGACCCGAAGATCGTGTACTATATGTCGATGGAGTTTCTGATGGGCCGTGCCCTGGGCAACAATCTGATCAATCTCGGCGCATACAGCCAGGTGCGGGAGGCGCTGGAGGAGCTGGGGCTTGACATCAGCGTTATCGAGGATCAGGAGCCGGACCCGGCTCTTGGAAACGGCGGTCTCGGAAGACTGGCGGCCTGCTTTATGGACTCTCTGGCAACGCTGGGCTACGCCGCTTACGGCTGCGGCATCCGCTACCGCTACGGCATGTTCCGGCAGCAGATCGTGGACGGCTTTCAGGTGGAGGTGCCGGACGCATGGCTCAAGGACGGCTACCCGTTTGAGCTGCAGCGGCCGGAGTACAACTACCAGATTAAGTTCGGCGGCAGAGTGGAGCAGAGCGTGGACGAGGACGGGGAGCTTACCTTTTCGCATGTGGACTACCAGGCCGTGCAGGCGGTGGCCTACGATATGCCGATCGTCGGGTACGGCAACAATGTGGGGGACTCTCTGATCATATGGGACGCAAGGCCGGAGGAGGAGTTCCGCCTGGATTCCTTCAACCGGGGCGACTACGAGAAGGCGCTGGAGCAGGAGAATCTGGCGAGAAATCTGGTGGAGGTGCTCTATCCGAACGACGAGCATGTAAAGGGCAAGGAGCTTCGGCTTAAGCAGCAGTATTTCTTTGTGTCCGCCAGCATTCAGCGGGCGCTGGCGCGCTTTAAGAAGTCCCACAGAGATCTGAAGGAGCTTCCGCAGAAGGTGGTATTCCAGATGAACGACACCCATCCGACGGTTGCGGTGGCGGAGCTTATGCGCATTCTCGTGGACGAGGAGAAGCTGTCCTGGGACGAGGCCTGGGAGATTACGACCCACTGCGTCGCCTACACGAACCACACCATTATGGCGGAGGCTCTCGAGAAGTGGCCGATCGAGATATTTAAGCGCCTGCTGCCGCGTGTGTACCAGATCGTGGAGGAGATCAACCGCCGGTTTGTGGAGGAGATCCGAAGCCTTTACCCGGGCAACGAGGAGAAGGTGAGAAAGATGTCCATTCTCTACGACGGGCAGGTGAAGATGGCCCATCTGGCCATATGCGCGGGCTTCTCGGTCAACGGCGTGGCGAGACTGCACACGGAGATCTTAAAGAAGCAGGAGCTGCGGGACTTCTACGAGATGTTCCCGGAGAAGTTCAACAACAAGACAAACGGCATCACCCAGAGACGGTTTCTGGCTCACGGCAACCCGCTTCTGGCGGAGTTTGTCACAAAATACGCCGGCGCGGGCTGGGAGACGGATCTCTCAAAGATCGAGCGCCTTACCGCCGTGGCAAGGGATGCCCAGGCACAGCGGGAATTTATGGACATCAAGCACAAAAACAAGGTGCGCCTTGCCCGCTACATTAAGGAGCACAACGGTATCGACGTGGACCCGAACTCCATCTTTGACGTGCAGGTGAAGCGTCTCCACGAGTACAAGAGACAGCTCATGAACATTCTGCATGTGATGTATCTGTACCACAAGCTCAAGGCGAACCCGAACATGATCTTCTATCCGAGAACCTTCATCTTCGGGGCGAAGGCGGCCGCGGGCTACCGGAACGCAAAGAGCACCATCAAGCTGATCAACACGGTGGCGGAGATCGTCAACAACGACCCTTCCATCGACGGCAAGATTAAGGTTGTGTTTATCGAGGACTACCGGGTGTCGGTGGCGGAGCTGATTTTTGCGGCGGCGGACGTGAGCGAGCAGATCTCCACAGCCAGCAAGGAGGCGTCCGGCACGGGCAACATGAAGTTCATGTTAAACGGCGCCATCACCGTCGGGACGATGGACGGAGCGAACGTGGAGATGTACGAGGAGGTGGGCGCCGACAATATCTTTATTTTCGGCATGAGCGCCGACGAGGTGATCGAGCACGAGAAGCGCAGAGACTACAACCCGTTTGAGATCTACAACAACGACGCGGAGCTCAGGCAGGCCGTCAACAGCATGGTGGACGGAACCTTCGCGAAGAATGACAGAGAGATTTTCCGCGAGCTGTATAATTCCCTGCTGAACCCGCCGAAGACGGAGGTTGCGGACCGCTACTTTATCCTGGCGGATTTCAGGGCCTATGCAACGGCGCAGCAGAAGGTTTCCTCCTACTATCAGAATAAGGACGCGTGGGCGAGAAGCGCGATTTTGAATATGGCCCATGTCAGCAAGTTCTCCTCGGACAGAACGATTCAGGAGTACGTGGATGAAATATGGAAGCTGGATAAGATTTCGGTGAACACGTCCGGAATTTAAGAGCATGTATGCAATGGGCAGCCCTTCGGCTGCCTGTTGTTGTCTGGAAAGGAGACGGGATGAAGAACGGGACGAAAAAGGAGAAGGGGATTTCCGGGTTTGCCTTAAAGATGATTGCGGTGCTCTCGATGCTGATCGACCACACGGCGGCGACGGTTCTGGAGCAGATGCTTGTGCAGCAGGCGCTGCCCGCAGGCGCCGGCAGCTACGAGCGCTGGTGGAGCATTTATTTTCTGATGCGCTCCGTCGGGCGCATCGCCTTTCCGATCTACTGTTATCTTATTGTCGAGGGCTTTACTCACACGAGGGACCGCAGAAAATATGCCGCCAGGCTGTTCCTCTTTGCCCTTGTATCAGAGGTTCCCTTTGATCTGGCCCTGCGGGGAAGGCTGTTTTTCCCAAAGTACAGCAACGTGTTTTTCACGCTGCTTCTGGGGCTTCTTACGATTATGATAATCGACCGGGTGACAGAGAAATTTCCGCCGTCGGAGACGGCGGCAAGGATGAAGTGGACGGGCATTGTCGTGGCCATTCTTCTTTTGGACTTTGTGGCGGCGGAGATAATTCTGCGCTCGGACTACGGCGTCACAGGCGTGCTTGCCATCGTCATTATATACCTGCTGCGGAACAGGCGTCTCCTGGGCTATGCCCTGGCGGTTCTTGCCCTGGCGGTTCTTGTGGACGGCGGGGAGCTCTGGGCCCTCTTCGGCCTGATTCCGCTGTCAGTCTACAACGGCACGAGGGGACGGCAGGCGAAGTATTTCTTTTACGCGTTCTACCCGGCGCATCTTCTGATACTTGCGCTCATTTGCTATGGAGTTGGATTGAGATAAAGGAGTCTTTTTATGTTTGCACATCTTCACACTCACACCGAATATTCGCTGCTGGACGGCTCAAATAAAATCAAAGAGTATGTGGCGCGGGTGAAGGAGCTTGGAATGAACAGCGCGGCCATCACCGATCACGGCGTCATGTACGGCGCGGTGGAGTTCTACAAGACCGCAAAGGAGGCGGGCATCATCCCGATTATCGGCTGCGAGGTGTACGTTGCGCCCAACTCCCGGCTGGACAGAGAGACGGTGCACGGGGAGGACCGCTACTATCACCTGATTCTTCTGGCGGAGAACAACAGGGGTTACTCCAATCTGATGAAAATCGTCTCCATCGGCTTTACGGAAGGGTACTACTACCGGCCAAGAGTGGACTTTGAGACGCTGGAGCGCTACCACGAGGGGCTGATCTGCCTCTCCGCCTGCCTTGCGGGGGAGATTCCGCGCTGCATCGTCCGGGGCTTCTACGAGGAGGCGAAGGCCATTGCTGAAAAGTATGCGGACTGCTTCGGGAGGGACAGCTTTTTTCTGGCGCTGCAGGATCACGGCATCGCGGACCAGCGGCTGGTGAACCAGCAGCTGTTTCGGATGAGCAGAGAGCTGGGCATCGGCATGGTGTGCACCAACGACGTCCACTACACCTTCGCCAGCGACGTAGAGTCCCACGATGTGCTTTTGTGCATTCAGACGGGAAAGACTGTAAACGACGAGGACCGGATGCGCTACGAGGGGGGACAGTTTTACGTCAAGAGCGAGGAGGAGATGCGAAAGCTCTTTCCCTATGCCAGGGAGGCGGTGGACAACACCTGGAAAATCGCGGACCGCTGCCATGTGGAGCTGGAGTTCGGAAACTACAAGATTCCAAAGTATGACGTGCCGGAGGGGTACGAGAGCGCCTTTGCGTATCTGGCGGAGCTCTGCGACAGGGGCTTTGCGGAGAAATATACGAACAGCGGCGGCTACACGAAGGAGCAGTGCGACGCCATATATGCGGATATGCAGTACGAGCTTGGCATTATAAAGAAAATGGGCTTTATCGAGTACATTCTGATCGTGTGGGACTACATCAACTGGTGCAGGAACCATGACTGCTGGGTGGGGCCGGGCAGAGGCTCCGCGGCGGGCAGCAGGGTGTGCTACTGCACGGGAATCACCAACATCGACCCGGTGAAGTACAATCTGCTCTTCGAGCGGTTCTTAAACCCGGAGCGGGTCTCCATGCCGGATATCGACGTGGATTTCGAGTACGCCGAGCGCCACCGGGCCATCGACTACGTGAACGAAAAGTACGGCAGGGAGTCCGTGACACAGATTGTCACCTTCGGAACCATGGCGGCCCGCGGAGTGATCAAGGCGGTGGGAAAGGCGCTGGACTTCCCTTACGCGGAGATGAACCGGGTGTCGAAGATGGTTCCCTCGGAGTTAAATATTACGATCGACCGGGCGCTGCAGATTAATCCGGAATTTAAGGCGCTCTACGAGGGCGACCCCCGCATGCACGACGTGATCGACATGGCAAAGCGTCTGGAAGGGCTTCCGAACCACACCTCGGTTCACGCGGCGGGGGTTGTGATCTACCCGGGAGTGGCCAGCGACTATGTTCCCCTTGGGAGAGCCAACGACGGCACGCCGACGGCGGAGTACAATATGGTGCAGCTGGAGGAGCTGGGGCTCCTGAAGATGGATTTTTTAGGACTTCGGACGCTGACGGTGCTTAAGGATGCGGTGAAAAATATCCGCGCATCCACCGGTCAGGTGGTAGATATTGACCACATTGACTTTGACGACAGGCCGATGCTGGAGTTTATCGGGACGGGAAAGACCGAAGGGGTGTTCCAGCTGGAGTCCGCGGGGATGCAGAGCTTTATGAAGGAGCTGAAGCCGCAGAATTTCGAGGACATTGTGGCGGGGATTTCCCTGTACCGCCCGGGGCCGATGGACTTTATTCCAAATTACATTAAGGGGAAGAACAACCCGGAGAATATCACCTACGTGACGCCGGAGCTTCTGCCGATTCTTGAGCCCACCTACGGCTGCATCGTATACCAGGAGCAGGTGATGCAGATCGTGCAGGTGCTTGCGGGCTACACCATGGGGCAGGCGGACAATATCCGCCGGGCCATGAGCAAGAAAAAGCAGTATGTCATCGACGCGGAGCGGCAGAGCTTTGTGTACGGGGATGAGGAGCGTGGAATTAAGGGCTGCGTGGCCAACGGAATTTCGGAGAAGGCGGCCAACAGCATTTACGATTCCATGGTGGATTTCGCAAAGTACGCCTTCAACAAATCCCACGCGGCGGCCTACGCGGTGATCAGCGTGCAGACGGCCTGGCTTAAGTACTACTTTCCGGTGGAGTTTATGGCGGCGCTTATGACCTCGGTGATCGACAACGCCTCAAAGGAGGCCGAGTACCTGATTCACTGCAGGGAGCTGGGCATTAAGGTGCTCCCGCCGGACATCAACGTGGGTTCCGGCGTGTTTACGGCGGAGGGAAAAAACGTGCGCTACGGTCTGTACGCGGTGAAGGCGCTGGGGAGACAGGTGGTGGACCGGATTATCGAGGAGCGGCAGATTGGAGGGCCCTTCCGCACGCTGCAGGACTTCATTGAGCGGACGTCGGAGCGGGATCTGAACAAGCGGGCCATCGAGAACCTGATCAAGGCCGGGGCCTGCGACAGCCTGGACGGCACAAGAAGGCAGATGACCATGGTGTACGCCTCCATGGTGGAGCAGGTGCTGCACCGGAAGAAAACAACCATGTCCGGCCAGATGAGCCTCTTTGACCTGGTGAGCGAGGAGGCCAGGGAGGACTTTGCGGTGCGCTACCCGGATGTGGGGGAATTTCCGAAGGAGATGCTTCTGAGCTTTGAGAAGGAGGTGCTCGGCATCTACTTAAGCGGGCATCCTCTGGAGGGGTACATCGAGAAGATGAAGAAAAACATCACGGCAAACGCCTCGGATTTCCTGCGGGACGAGGAGACGAAGGAGGTGCGCCAGGCCGACGGCACCCATGTGGTGGTGGGCGGCATCATGGTGTCAAAGAGCGTCAAATTCACCCGCAAAAATCAGGCAATGGCCTTTCTTGCCGTGGAGGACCTGACCGGCACCGTGGAGGTTATCGTGTTCCCGAAGGACTACGAGCGCTACCAGCGCTTTCTGCACGAGGACGAGAAAATATTCGTCATGGGCCGGGCGGCCGTGGAGGACGAGCAGGACGGCAGGATCATATGTGAGCGCATCATACCCTTTGACGACACGAGAAAAGAGGTCTGGCTGCAGTTTGCCACAAAGGAGGACTACGCAGGACGGCAGAAGGAGCTGGACGCTCTGCTGCGGGAGTCGGAAGGGGCGGACGAGGTTGTGATCTATGTGGCAAGCCCCAGGGCCGTGAAAAGGCTTGGAAAGGACAGAGGCGTCTTCGCCGGAGAGAAGCTTCTTTCGGCCCTGGCCGGCTTTGTCGGCGAAAATAATCTCAAAGTTGTTGAAAAGAGTATTGAAAATCGGGCGTATACAGTATAAAATATAAAAGATTGGATTAAATTACACGTAATATTTATTTTTCACATATGGATATGGAGGATGAGCAGACGATGGCGAAAGAAATCAATACGATTGGTGTTCTGACAAGCGGCGGGGATGCGCCGGGAATGAATGCGGCAATCCGCGCGGTCGTGCGGCAGGGACTGTTTCGGGGAAAGCGCATGAAGGGAATCAAGAGAGGCTTTGCCGGTCTTTTGAACGAGGAAATTGTGGATATGGACGCAAAGAGCGTATCCGATACCATCTCACGGGGCGGCACGATACTGCAGACTGCCCGGTGCCTGGAGTTCGTGACGGCGGAGGGACAGGAAAAGGGCGCAGGGATCTGTGAGAAGCACGGTATTGATGCGGTTGTCGTCATCGGCGGAGACGGCTCCTTCCAGGGAGCGCAGAAGCTGTCGTCGCTCGGCATCAATACCATCGGCGTTCCGGGGACCATTGACCTGGATATTGCCTGCACGGATTACACCATCGGCTTTGACACGGCCATCAACACGGCCATGCAGGCCATCGACAAGGTCAGAGATACATCCACCTCCCACGAGAGATGCTCGATTATCGAGGTGATGGGGCGCGGCGCCGGGCACATTGCACTGTGGTGCGGTCTCGCAAACGGGGCGGAGGAGGTTCTTCTGCCGGAGAAGTTTGACCACGATGAGCAGCGGCTGATCAATCAGGTCAAAAATGCGCGCCAGTTAGGCAAGCAGCACTATATTATTATCAACGCGGAAGGCATCGGGGATTCCCAGGGGATGGCGAAGCGGATCGAGGAGGCGACGGGCATCGAGACCCGGGCGACGATTCTCGGCCACATGCAGCGCGGGGGAAGCCCTACCTGCAAGGACCGGGTGTATGCGACGACGATGGGAGCCATGGCGGTGGATCTGCTCTGCGAGGGCCAGTCGAACCGTGTCGTTGCCCACAGCGGCGGGGAATTTGTTGATTTCGACATCAATGAGGCGCTGGGAATGCACAAGGACGTGAACGATTTCATGTACCGCATTTCCCGGTCCCTGGTGTAGTTGATAAGAGAGGGCTGCCGGCGGGCAGCCCTCGTTTCGTGAGAGAAGACAGGACAGGAGCCGGGGCGGAGATGATTACAAGCACTGGAAACCAGCAGGTAAAAAATGTGACGGCGCTTATGAAGCGCGCGAAGGAGCGAAAAAAGCAGCGCTGCTTTGTGGCGGAGGGGGAGCGGATGTGCATGGAGACGCCGGGGGAGCTGCTTAAGGACCTCTACGTGTCCGAGAGCTACCTTTCGGACCATGAAAGGCAGCTGGAGGGGTATCCGTACACCGTCGTGTCCGACCGGGTATTTTCCGCTATGTCCGACACGAGAACGCCCCAGGGCATTCTGGCTGTGGCCGCGATGCCGGAGTATCGGGAGGACGATCTCCTTTCGGACAGCGGGGCCCATCTGCTTGTACTTGAGAGCATACAGGACCCGGGCAATCTCGGGACTATGATCCGCACGGGGGAGGGGGCGGGAGTCACCGGCGTGATTATGAACGGCACGACGGCGGACCTGTTTGCCCCGAAGACCGTAAGGGCCACCATGGGAAGCATATTCCGGGTGCCGTATCTGATCGCGGAGGAGCTTGAGGAGACGGTTCGCGGGTTTGGGCGGCGGGGCGTTGCGTTCTATGGGGCACACCTTGAGGGGACGGTCGAATACGATGAGCCGGACTACCGCAGGCCCTGCGGCTTTCTGATCGGAAACGAGGGCGGCGGCCTTACGAAGGAGCTTTCCGCCTGCGCCAAAGAGCTGGTGCGGATACCGATGTGCGGAAGGGTGGAGTCTTTGAACGCTGCGGTTTCGGCGGCGCTCTTTATGTACGAGTGCAGCCGCCAGCGCAGGAGGGATAATAAATGAAAATCTGGTTTAAAATCTGGAAGGAT
>CATJJD010000248.1 GCA_949740385.1 uncultured Lachnospiraceae bacterium | reverse complement strand
TCAGAAGATATGCTATAATGATAAACCGTATCAAACTCTTTTTATCAGAAAACAACAGAAAGAATTTGAGCGGCAGAGAAAATAGAGAGAAAGGCAAAAAAACCTGAAAATCAGGGATTTTTGAGCAGGTAAGATATATTATGAAACTGGGCATTGTGGGGCTTCCGAACGTCGGAAAAAGTACATTGTTTAACTCACTGACCAAAGCGGGGGCGGAGTCGGCCAACTACCCCTTTTGCACCATCGACCCGAACGTGGGCATTGTGGCGGTTCCGGACGAGCGGATTGAGAAGCTGGGCGAGCTGTACCACACGAAGAAGGTGACGCCTGCGGTGATCGAGTTTGTGGACATTGCGGGGCTTGTGAAGGGAGCCAGCAAAGGAGAGGGACTCGGCAATCAGTTTCTTGCCAACATCCGCGAGGTGGATGCCATCGTGCATGTGGTGCGCTGCTTCGAGGACGACAATATCGTGCATGTGGACGGCAGCATCGATCCGGCCAGGGACATCGAGACCATCAATCTGGAGCTAATTTTCTCGGACGTTGAGATACTGGAGCGGCGCATCGCGAAGGTGGCGAAGCAGGCGCGGATGGATAAGGCGCTTGCGAAGGAGCTGGAGCTTCTGGAGGCGGTGAAGGCCCACCTGGAGGAGGGAAAGATGGCCCGCACCTTTGAGCTTTTGGAGGATGAGGACTGCCAGGCCTGGTTTTCGGGCTACAACCTGCTGACGGCAAAGCCGACCATCTACGCTGCAAACGTGGCGGAGTCGGAGCTTGCGGCGGACGGGGAGGGAAACCCAAACGTTGCGGCCGTGCGCGCGCTTGCGGAGTCGGAGCACAGCGAGGTGTTTGTGATCTGCGCCCAGATCGAGCAGGAGATCGCGGAGCTGGACAACGACGAGAAGGCCATGTTTCTGGAGGAGCTTGGGCTTTCGGAGTCGGGGCTTGAGAAGCTGATTAAGGCCAGCTACAGCCTCCTTGGGCTTATCAGCTACCTGACGGCCGGAGAGGATGAGTGCAGAGCCTGGACGATCCGAAAGGGAACCAAAGCGCCCCAGGCGGCGGGAAAGATCCACAGCGACTTTGAGCGGGGCTTTATCCGGGCCGAGGTTGTCAACTGTCAGGATCTTCTGGACTGCGGAAGCCTTGCGGCGGCGAAGGAGAAGGGCATCGTAGGCCTCGAGGGCAAGGAGTATGTGGTGAAGGACGGCGATGTGATTCTCTTTCGGTTTAACGTCTGATACCATTTTCATCGTCAGTCTCAGCAGAAATGGAAAATGCACCCGGATAACCGAGTGCATTTCTTCTTTTTTCGGTACTGCGGCACCGCAAAGCCGCATACAATAGAAAGGAGAGAGTGCAAGGCGGCGTGTGGAATGCGTTTTTGTGAGCTGTGCGATAAGGAAGTAATCAATGCGAACGACTGCCGGTGTCTGGGCAGTGTGAGGGACATCGAGTTTGACAGGGAGTGCGGGGAGATCACCGCGCTGATTGTCCCGGGGCCGCCCAAGTATATAGGGCTGTTCGGAAAGGACTGTGAGTTCTTTGTGCCCTGGTGCAAGGTGATCCGCATCGGACCCGACATTATACTGGTGGATTTTGACGAGAAGGAAATGAAGCACCGACTGTAACGAAAGGTTGACATTGGATTCGCGGAAAGCTATACTAAACATATACGGGAGGATAAAGCGATGAAGTGTCCATTTTGCAGCAGCGAGAATACAAGAGTTATTGATTCCAGGCCGGCGGACGACAATTATTCGATCCGGCGCCGCAGGCTTTGCGACGATTGCGGCAAGCGTTTTACAACCTATGAGAAGGTGGAGACGATACCGCTTATCATTATCAAGAAGGATAACAACCGCGAGCAGTACGACCGCTCCAAGATGGAGGGCGGTGTGCTTCGGGCGTGCCACAAGAGGCCCATCGCTACCGACACCATCACAAAGATGATCGATGATGTGGAGACGGAGATATTCAACCGGGAGGAGAAGGAGATTCCAAGCACGGTGATCGGAGAGCTTCTCATGGACAGGCTAAAGGACGTGGATCAGGTGGCGTACGTGCGGTTTGCATCGGTTTACCGTGAGTTCAAGGACGTGAATACGTTTATGAACGAGCTCAAGAAAATGCTTCAGTGACAGCAGGCTTTTATAAATGCGCAGTATAATAAGGAAATGTAATTTATGAGTTTTTCTCTGTATCCGGGGGAGTATCTGGACTCCGTTTACCGGATTGATTTTGACAGACTGTACGAAGAGGGGTACCGGGGCGTTATTTTCGACATCGACAATACGCTGGCGCCCCACGGAGCGCCCGCCGACAGGCGGGCCGTCGCTTTATTTGCGAAGCTTCGGGCGCTGGGCTTTGCCTGTATTCTTCTGTCCAACAATAAGGAGCCGCGGGTGAAGTCCTTTGCCGGCGCGGTGGGGGCGGCTTACATGCACAAAGCGGGAAAGCCGAAGCCTTCCGCTTACCAAAAGGCCATGGCGGCCATCGGGACGAACCGGGCGACTACGATTTTTGTGGGAGATCAGATATTTACGGATGTGTTCGGGGCGAATCTGGCAGGCATACGCACAATTCTTGTAAAGCCGATGAACCCGAAGGAGGAGATTCAGATTGTATTAAAGCGGTATCTGGAAAAGCCGGTCCTTCTCTGCTACCGGGCACATGTCCGGAGGAAAGTGCAATCGGCAAAGGGAAAAACGGATCAAAGGGGGAAATAATATGCGAATCGGAATCGGAAACGATCACGCTGCAGTGGAAATGAAGTGCGCCATCCGCTCTTTTCTGGAGGAGCTGGGACACGAGGTGGTGGACTACGGCGTCGGCGAGGGAGAAAAATGCGACTACCCTGTGATGGGGGAAAGGGTCGGACAGGCGGTGGCGGACGGCGAGGTGGAGTCTGCGGTGCTCATATGCGGGACGGGCGTCGGCATCTCCATCGCGGCCAACAAGGTGAACGGCGTTCGGGCAGCGGTCTGCTCCGACGTGACCACGGCCCATCTTGTGAAGGAGCACAACAATGCCAATATCCTGGCGTTCGGCGCCAGAATTGTCGGGACGGAAAAGGCAAAGGATATGGTGTGGGCGTATCTTGAGGCAGAGTTTATGGGCGGACGCCACGCAGGGCGGGTCGCCATGCTCTCGGAAATCGAGCAGCGCCAAAGAAAAGCTTGAAAAGTCTCCCATTTTATAGTAAAATTGGTGCGTGAGAGTGTTTACTCATAATTGAAGGAGGAAGATCGAATGATTTCAGCAGGAGATTTCAGGAACGGTGTTACGATCGAGTTCGAGGGTAACATATATCAGATTATCGAATTTCAGCATGTGAAGCCGGGAAAGGGCGCTGCGTTTGTAAGAACAAAGCTTAAGAATATCATCAACGGCGGTGTGGTGGAGAAGACATTCCGCCCGACAGAGAAGTGCCCGACTGCGCATATTGACCGCAAGGATATGCAGTATCTGTATTCGGATGACGATTTCTATCACTTTATGGACGTTGAGACCTACGACCAGGTGGATCTGACGAAGGACAGCGTGGGGGACGCGCTGAAGTTTGTCAAGGAGAACGAGATGGTCAAGATCTGCTCCCACAAGGGCAGCGTGTTTGCCGTGGAAGCGCCGCTGTTCGTTGAGCTTGCGATCTCGGAGACCGAGCCGGGCTTTAAGGGCGATACTGCTACCGGAGCCACCAAGCCGGCGGTGGTGGAGACCGGAGCCACCGTTTATGTTCCGCTGTTTGTGGAGCAGGGGGACACGATCAAGATCGACACGAGAACAGGCGAGTATCTGTCGCGCGTATAAGAGTAAGCTTCACGTCAGAGTGCAGGAATATCCGTTGGATGTTCCTGCACTTTTGTTTTTCTCACCAATATTCCCGCAGACAGAATATGCAGGAAGCCGCCGCAAATACCTGGCCAAGCAGCATGCTCCACAGGTACGCGCCGATTCCCTCGGTGGGCACAAGAAACCAGATCATGCTGATGCGGATCAGACAGGACAGCAGATTGATAAAGAGCACGTTTTTTGCCATCCCAAGGCCGTTCATAATGGAGTTCAGCAGGCTTGTTATGTACATGAGCGGGCAGAGGAAGGCGAGACGCCGTATGTAGCGGCCTGCCAGCGCATTGTGAAAGAGCCGGTTGCCGAGCCAGTCGCCGTACAGAAAGAACAGGGCTGTGAATATAAGGCCCAGAAGCATCCCGCAGACGACGGCGCGGAATATGGTGTCGTGAATTTTTTTTCCGTCGTTTCTTGCCCGGATTTCCGATACGGCGGGGAGCAAAAGCACCGCAAAGGAGTTGGTCAGCACGCCTGGAAAGAAGATCACCGACAGCGTCATTCCGGTCAGCACGCCGTAGACGGAGAGGGCGTCGGAGCTGCTGTAGCCGAAAACCTGCAGTCTCTGGGGAATCAGCAGATTTTCAAGGCTGTTGCTTAAGGACACCAGCAGCCGGTTGGCGGTCAGCGGGATGACCATGGCGGCGAAGGAGACGGCCATGGGCTTTATACTGTCCTTTATGTCCAGATAGCTTTTCGGCGTCAGACGCCGCTCCAGCGCAAAGGCTAAAAGTCCGATCAGCAGTCCGAAAAATTCCCCGATCACAAGTCCGGCGATTACATGCCATTCACTCAGGCGCTGCCCCTGCTCGGTGAGCACGGAGTAAATGATAAAGACGCTTCCCACCCGGGCAAGCTGCTCCGCGATCTGGCACAGCGAAGGGACAAGTGCCTTCTTCCTGCCGTAATAGTAGCCGTTGATGCAGGAGTGGATACAGGAGGGCAGAAGCGACCAGGTGAGCAGCACAAGAAGCGGCGCACAGCGCGCTTCGCCCAGAAGTTTTTCTGCAATCCAGTCCGCATTGCGGTGAATCACACCGCCGGCAATCAGCGATAAGATGCAGGAGAGCACAAGCCCCATGTACAGGTAAGCTCTGGCCTTTCTCTCGCTGCACAGATCCTTTGCGCATTTTCCGGTTGCGTCCCCCACAAATTTGGATATGGCCGTCTGTATGGAGGAGGAGGTCAGCGCAAAGCAGATGGCAAAAACCGGCGCCATAAGCTGATAGATTCCAAGAGCCTCTGCACCAATTGTGCGGGAGAGGAATATTCTATAGAAGAAGCCGATCACGCGGGTGACGGCGCCGGCGCCGGTCATAAGCAGCGTGCCGGTGACGAGCGGATTTTTGATGAATCTGGATATTTTCAAGGGAAACTCCTGTTGGAAACCTTGGTATCCATTATATGAAAAGGGGGAGCCGGTTATGATTGCGAAAAGGGAAACAGAAAAATGCATATATATGGACCATGCGGCCACGACAGAGATGCTGCCGCAGGTGGTTCATGCCATGGAGCCGTATCTGATGGGGGAGTTCGGCAATGCCTCCACCTCCTACGACATGGGAAAAAAGAGCCGAACCGCGGTGGAGCATGCCAGGAAAATCATCGCGGATATTCTGGAGGCGCGGCCGGAGGAGATTTATTTTACGTCTGGCGGCAGCGAGTCGGACAACTGGGCGATCAAAAATGCCGCCGGGGCCAATAAGCACAGAGGGCGGCACATTATTACGTCCGCCATCGAGCATCACGCCGTGCTGCGCTCCTGCGAGTACCTGGAGGGGCTGGACTATGCGGTCACATATCTGGACGTGGACGACTGCGGCATTGTGGATATGAACCGGCTGCGGGAGAGCATAAGGGACGATACAGTGTTAATTACGGTTATGACGGGAAATAATGAGATCGGCACACTTGAGCCGGTGGGAAGAATCGGCGCGCTGGCCAGAGAGCGGGGGATCGTGTTCCACACCGACGCGGTGCAGGCGGTGGGCCAGATTCCAATGTCGGTTTCAAGGCTTCCCGTGGATCTGCTGTCGGCCAGTGCCCACAAGTTCCACGGTCCGAAGGGGGTGGGCTTCCTCTATGTCAGGAGAGACCTGGAGCTGCCGTCCTTTATCCACGGAGGATCGCAGGAGCGGGGCAGACGCGCGGGAACCGAGAATGTGGCGGGCATTGTGGGAATGGCGGAGGCGCTGAAGATTGCGGCGTCCGAGATGTCCGTGGTGCGTCCGCGGCTGATCGGCCTGCGCAATTATTTTGCGGAGCGGGTGCTCCACGAGATTGAGGGAGCGAGGCTCAACGGGCATCCGGTGAAGCGGCTGCCGGGCAATCTGAATTTCAGCTTTGCGGGGGTGGACGCCACTTCCCTTCTTGTGCTTTTAGAGGAGCAGGGAATATGCGCGTCGGCGGGCAGCGCCTGCAGCACCGGGGAGGTGCGAATCTCCCATGTGATTTCCGCAATCCGGGTGCCGGATGCATATGCGGCGGGCAGCGTCCGCTTTACCATGGGGAGGGATACCACAAGGTTTATGGTGGACGCCGTGATTATTGCGTTAAAGCAGAGTGTGGCCGCGCTGCGGGGAGCTTAAACTAAAACAGCTCCGGGATAAAGTGCATGAGGGCGCGGGCAACGCCGTCCTCGTCGTTGGAGTCGGTGACGTAGTCTGCGATTGCCAGTATTTCCGGCGTGGCGTTTGCCATGGCAACGCCGATGCCGGCGGCTTCGAGTATGGCCCGGTCGTTCTCGGAGTCTCCCATGGCTAAGGTGTCCGCTATGTCTATGGCAAGCTTTTCGGCCAGCACGGCAAGCGCCGCACCCTTGCTCACGTCGGCGCGGGTGAACTCCAGGTTGTTGTAGCCGCCGCAGACGCAGGAAATATCCGGGCACGACATCAGGTATTTTCGCACCTCCTCCCGGTCGCGGAAGCTGCCGTCTTCGTTCTGAAGAAAGTTCAGCGTCATCTTCTGCACCTTCCGGCGGCCGTTTTGGATGTAGGCGGAGAGGTCGTCCACCCGTGTCCGTGTGTTTATAATGTAGTCCCGAAGCGATTCGGGGACAGGCAGCCTTAAGGCGGCCGGAAGGCATTTTGCAGGGGAAATGCCGGTGCCGTCGATGAAGGCGTCCATGTGGATGTCCTTTGTCAAAAGATAATTCAGAATTGGCAGGAACACCTCCTCGTCCATGCCGTTGTCGTAGAGACATTCGCCGGTGGACAGGCGGTAGATGGCGCTTCCGCCGGCGGTGATGGCGTAATCGATGCCGGTATCCTCAATCTGCGCGTGGGGCAGGCCGTCTCGCGGGCGTCCCGTGGAGATCACGGCGCAGACGCCTGCGGATGTGATGCGGCGGATCGCGTCGATGTTTGCCTGGGAAATGACGCCGGCGCTGTTGAAAAGAGTGCCGTCGAGATCCAGTGCGACAAGCTTGATCAATGACATGTTTTTCCTCCTCGAAAATGTATTTTTATAAAATTTTTGCTGGGCATATGTGAGAACATAGGTTATTATAAGTATATCCGCAAAAAAGTGCAACTATTAAAAATGTGAGATTACTGAACTGAGAAGGAAGAATACACGATGACAAGACAGGAATTTAAAAACTGGACGGCGGCCGGCCCGGTTATTCTGGACGGCGCAACCGGAACGAATCTGATGGAGGCGGGGA
This sequence comes from uncultured Lachnospiraceae bacterium, assembly GCA_949740385.1. Classification (GTDB taxonomy): domain Bacteria; phylum Bacillota; class Clostridia; order Lachnospirales; family Lachnospiraceae; genus Roseburia. The sequence continues at coordinate 136 of CATJJD010000248.1, read as the reverse complement.
TGCCGGCTGGCGTCTGCCCGGAGCTGTGGGTGATGGAGCACCCAGACGTGCTTGCTGAGCTGCAGAGAAGCTATGTGGAGGCGGGCAGCGGCATCGTCTATGCGCCGACCTTTTCGGCAAACCGCATCAAGCTTGG
>CATJJD010000247.1 GCA_949740385.1 uncultured Lachnospiraceae bacterium | reverse complement strand
TGATGATTACTGCACCGTAATAGTTTCGGATGATGGGGTTGGAGGGACAGATGAATTAATAGAAAAGCTCAATAAAACACCTCATTATATGCTTTGCGATAAGAACACAGCCGAGCAACGGCACGGTTTGGGCCTGCTTATTGTTAAACAAATTGTATCCGCTCATGGCGGAGCGATCGTCATTACCAGTAATTCTTATGGGGGATTTTCGGTAAAATTTACGTTGCCAAAGTTAAAATAGTCTTACAAAGCCGGTATGCCTGTGAAAGCGTATCGGTTTTTTGCATGTGCCCGGGAGTATAGTCGATTATTACGGAAAACGGTTCCCCTGTTAAAAACGGAAGGCAGTATTCAAATGCCGGGCAGCTTATCTGGCTTATTGCGTTGAGCATATGAATACTTTTAATCTGATTTTGCGTGTTTATCTCTTGACAGGAGAGGAAACGCATACTATAATTATGTAGGTCTGCAGATGAACTGCTGCGGACGATTTGATGTGTTTATAAATGCGGGTCATAGCCCCGGCGCGCATTTTATAGGATAGGCAGGGCATTGCCCTGACCAAAAGGAACGAGCGGTACAGAGGAACGTCCGGGCATACGGGACTTTGCGCTGCTCAATGAAGCTGACAGGAGAAACAGGGAGGAGAGACCATGAAGACATTTATGGCTAGTCCTGCTACCATTGAGAGAAAGTGGTATGTAGTTGACGCGGAAGGCAAGACATTAGGACGCTTGGCATCGGAGATTGCAAAAGTACTGAGAGGTAAGAATAAGCCGATCTTCACACCTCATATTGACACAGGCGATTATGTGATCGTTGTCAACGCAGAGAAGATTAAGGTTACAGGTAAGAAGCTGGATCAGAAGATTTATTATCGTCATACCGGCTATGTCGGAGGACTCAAGGAGACAACACTCAAGGAGATGCTTGCGAAGCATCCGGAGCGCGTGATTGAGTACGCGGTTAAGGGCATGCTCCCGAAGGGACCGCTGGGACGCAAGATGTATACGAAGCTG
>CATJJD010000246.1 GCA_949740385.1 uncultured Lachnospiraceae bacterium | reverse complement strand
CGGCATCAGAGGAAAGCGATACGGTGAGTATTACCCTGTCGAATATTGATCTGCGCTGGGCAGGAAGCTGGCTGCCGCAGACGGGTGATAAGATTACGGCTGAGGTTGTTCTGGAGGACTGGGAGGAAGCCGGGCAGAGCGTGGTGTTCCCATGCGGGAAGTTTTGCCTTGATGACCTTAGTTTCAGGGGACCGGAATATACCTGTACGATTGGCGGAGTTTCCGTACCGGAGGGAAATTCCATCCGGAGCACGGAGAGAAGTAAAACCTGGCAGGAAGTAACCCTTAAGGAGATAGGGGCGGAGATAGCCGGGAAATACCATCTGCTCTTTGATTATACCGGGAATACGATTAAGCTGGGTACTGTGGAGCAGAACCAGGAATCAGACAGCAGTTTCCTAAGCAGGATATGCAAAGATTATGGGATGGCGTTCAAAATCTACAGCGGGAAGGTCATCATATACGACAAGGGCGAGTTTGAAGAAAGAGCGGAAATAACTACGATCACCGCAGGGGATATGCAGGACTGGTCTTATAATACAACGCTTACCGGCACCTACACGGGGGCTGAGATTAAGTATACCAGCGGCAGCGATAATGAAGAGCTTACCTGCGTTGTAGGGGGCGGAAACCGGATCCTGAATATCAACGAAAAGGTGGAGAGCCTGCAGGAAGCCCAGATCATAGCATGTGCCAGAGTCAACGCCGAAAATGAAAAGGCGGAAACAATGCGCTGCACCATAATGGCGGATACCAGAATTGTAGCAGGAAGCACAGTAGGGGTAAGCGGCCTGAACAGGATTGACGGAAAATATTTTGTTGATAAGGTTGTGCATAGCCTGGGAGCAGGCGGGGCTTATACAATGTCTCTGGAGATGCATAAATGCCAGCAGCGCATTACCGGGAGCGCGGCATCTCAGGGGACGGGAGGAAATGGCTCCCCCGGCCTGGCTGTTGGGGATAAGGTCATCGTGAACGGACCGGCTTATTGGGGTGGAAACGGAGGCAGGGCTAACCAGTGCAGTAATATGGTCATGTATATTACGGAAATCCTGGGCAGCGATTATGAATACCGGTATGGCGTATCCAGGCGGCAGGGCGGTACCAGGTATGGGTGGTGTGCAGAGGAAAGTCTGTCAAAAGGTTAGAAAGGAGTTCATATGGATGGAGGAAACAGGATTGGAACGGTAAGCAGTGTGGATGCGGATACGGGGATGGTAAGTGTGCTGTATCAGGACAGAGACGGTGAAGTTACCCAGCTGCTGCCTTATGCTACCTTTAATGATGAATACAAACTGCCTAAAGTTGGCGCAAAAGTTGTGGTTATCCATCTGAGTAACGGGAGCGAGATGGGGATTGTGCTGGGGACGTATTGGAACCGGAGCAATCCGGCCAGCAATCCTGGTTCCTACCGGAAGGAGATCGGAGAAAAGGCTTATTTTGCGTACCAGGATGGACTGTTTACGATTGAAGCAGAGCGTGTCTGTATAAGTTCTGCTCAGAGCCAAAAATCTTTTGAGGTTGGTGAGCTGATAAAACAGATTGAAGCGATGGAAAAACGACTGGAAGGGATAGACAGTCGCCTGAGCCGGGTGGAGCAACAGGTATAGGGGGTGTATGAGTGGCAATTGGGCACATAGGGAAAACGGTAGTCTTTGAAACAAGCGATGTCCGCATTCTAAATTTCCAGAAATTCCGGAGGACTGTCAAGGGGCGCTGGGCTTCTCACAGCAGGATCGGTTTAAAGCCCAAGCTACAGTTTCTGGGCCCGGATGCCTCTTCTATTACTTTTACGGTTGTGCTTAATGCGGAGCATGGCGTAAAGCCCCGTGCTACGGTGGAGAACATAGAAAAGCTTATCCATGAGGGCATACCGCAGACGGTAGTGATCGGGAGCAGAAAAGTAGGGGCCGGGCAATATGTGATTACAGAGATGAGTGAGGAATGGGAAAGGATATTGAACCGGGGAGAGGTGGCCAAGATAACCTGTGACCTTACCCTGGAAGAGTATGTGTAGGAGGCAGCCGGATGATTGGTGTACCAGAAGTAGTGCTGACAGGTTTTGACTATTTAGGCGCTACAAAGCAGGAAGAGATGCGGCGCAACCTGTCGCTGTTGTATGAAACAGTAGAGGGTACCTGCCCGGGAGACCGCTTATTCGGGCTGAATCCCTGCTTTCAGGATGCTCCGCTGAATGTGGCTGTGAATTTATTCGCGTTGGAGGTCATAGAAAAGACAGAGGTATATGAGGATAAGGCTGAGATTCTGGATATCCGGTATACACAGTCACAGGATGGGAATCTGACACCGCAAATTATAGTAGGAGCAAAGCAGGATACGGAAGGGGGATGAGAAAATGTCTGAACTGCTTAATACAATAGACAACCTGCCGGATATAAGTTTCATAGACGGGCTTACACTGCAGGACATACAAAGCCGGATGCTTACCTTCTTTGCGGATAAATATTTTGAGATTACAGGCAGGCGTATACAGCTTTCAAAGGCGGATCCGAACAGGATTATTATGCTGGGATGTGCGCAGATCATTTATCAGGGATTGCAGCATATCGATAAGGCCGGAAAAATGAATTTTTTAAAGTATGCTTATGATGGCTTTCTGGAAAATATGGCAGCGCTTAAGAGGGTTACGAGAAATCCGGCGAAATATGCAAGGGTACCTGTTAAGTTTACGCTGTCCGGTCCCAGGGAGGCTGTAACAGGCATCCCGGAAGGGACCAGGGTGACGGCTTCCTATGAGGTGTACTTTGCAACGGTACAGTATGCGGAGATACCTGCAGGGGAGACGGAAACAACGGTTATGGCGCAGTGCACAGAAGCCGGAACGATAGGAAATGATTATATGGCAGGGGAACTGCGTACACTGGTGGATCCTATTGGTTTTGTGGCTTCCGTGACAAATACGGAAGCAAGTACGGGCGGAACAGAGACGGAGAGTGACCAGGACATGGCAGAGAGGACTTATCTGGCACCGTCCAGCTTTTCAACTGCAGGACCGGATGATGCCTATGAGTATTGGGTAAAAAACAGCAATCTGGATATTGGGGATGTTAAAATCTCCAGCCCTACACCGGGGGTGGTGGATGTCCGTTTTGTGATGGCGGATGGGAAGCTGCCGGATGAAACTACATTGGAAGTGATACGTGAATATCTGAACCAGAGGAGCAGGAGACCGCTTACCGACAATGTACAGGTGCTTAAACCTACGATTGCGGAATATGGTATTGATCTGGTTTACTACATTAATTCCAGTGATGGCAATGCCGCATCTGCAATCCAGGCACAGGTAGAGAATGCAGTGAAAGATTATCAGCTATGGCAGTCATCTAAGATCGGGAGGGATATAAATCCGGATGAGCTTACCGCAAGACTTATGGATGCGGGTGCAAAACGTGTCCGGATTCATGAGCCAGTTTTTCAGGTAGTCGCTGCAACTGCTCTGGCACAGTGTATCAATGTAAAAGCGGTATACGGGGGGTTGGAGGATGATTAGCTATTATGACGGACAGCTGGCAGACATTTTTCCATCCAATATTTCCATGAGTGAAGAGGTGCAGGCCTTAAGTTATGCACTGCAGCAGGCCACCCAGCTTTTGTACAGGTACAGCCAGAGACTTTATATTTATGATAACCTGGACAGGCAGCCGGAGGAAGTTATAGATCTCCTGGCATCGGAGCTTCGCACGCAGTATTATCGCAGTGATATGGAGCTGGAGACAAAGCGCAGACTGGTGAAAAATACGCTTATCTGGTATATGTCCGCCGGGACACCGGCCGCGGTAGAGGAACTTGTGACAAATGTCTTTGGCAGCGGGGACGTGCAGGAGTGGTTTGAGTATGGGGGAAAGCCGTATTGTTTCCTGGTATCGACGGATGTCCATATGGATCCGGAGAGTATGGCTGAGTTTTCCCGTATGATCAGAAAGGTTAAGAATACACGGTCTCATCTTGAGGCGCTGGAGTTCAGGAGAAACTTAAGGCAGCAGCTGTATTCGGGTAGCGCGTGTATTGTCCGAAGTGAAGTGGAAATTGAATGCAGCCTGCCGGAAGAGGCTTATAGAGGAGGGATAAAACAGCGCCTGTATTATTGTGGTGCCGTGCAGGCTGTGGAATGCATAGTTGAATGTATATGTAGTGAAACAGCAGAAGACCTGGAGCCGCCTTTTCGCTTTGAAGTGAGAGGCGATGGGCATTTATGGGCCATTACTGAAAAGGAGAAGGATCCGCAGGGAGTTTACATTAATGAGGAAGGGCATCTCATTATAGATACAGCTGTAGTTCCTAATGCAGGGAAGTACCGTATCCGTGAAGATGGGCACCTGGTATATGGATAATGTAATTGCAAGGAAAAGAGAGGGCATAAATGGCAGTTTATAAGGATTTCAAATTAACAAACAAGGGAATAGATTTATTTGCCGAACTGCTGCAGGGAAGTGGGGAGATGGAGTTCAGGTATCTGGCTGCCGGATCCGGAAGCTATGCGGAAGGTGAAAGCAGTGATGAATATATTCGGGGAATGGGAAGCCTGAAGGAAGAACGCCAGAGGGTACCATTTACATCCGTTAAGAAAATGGATGACGGAATGGTAAGCTTAAAGGCGGACCTGTCGAATCAGGGACTTACAGAGAGCTATTTGATGACAGAAGTCGGTATTTATGCGGGAATAGCAGGTTCGGAAGAGAGTGTGCTGTACTGTGTTACCACACCGGAAAGCCCGGACTATATGCCTGATTTTTCGGCTGGCCGTCTGTATAATGTGGTATTCCGGACTTTAATCAGCATTGGAGATGCCGAGGACATTACGGTGGTTTATACACCGGATAATTATGTGTCGAAGGAAGAATTTCAGGATGCTTTAAAGGGCAAGGTGGACGTGGAGGAAGGCAAGGGGCTGTCATCCAATGATTATACAGACCAGGATAAGAAAGCGGTTGGTGGGCTGAACGGACTTAGCTTTGGCCAGGATGAAGAAGGAAGCTGGGGGTATAAGGCGCCAGGGAGCCAAGTGTTAGTGCCATTTGGAGCAGGCGAGGATATTGAGGAGGCCGCGAGGTTTGAACGGATTGTGATTGGCACCCATAGTAACGCAACGTAT
>CATJJD010000245.1 GCA_949740385.1 uncultured Lachnospiraceae bacterium | reverse complement strand
GCCTTTCGCTTATCAGCTTCTGACATAGACCTTCCTCCCTTGTACCGTTTCTTTTGCAACAGGACAGCAAATCACCCTATTCCAAACCAGACATTCACATATGCAGCAACAGCCGGTATCAAAGCCTTAATTTCTTTACCAGAAGTATTGATACATAAATGATAGAATTCTTTCCTGCCCCATTTTTCATCTGTAAACAGTTTTCTGTACGCCGCACGCTCCTTGTCAATCTGCTTCATTCTACGGTATATCTCTTTTTCAGAAATCTGCTCATTTTCATCTGCACGGTCTTCACAGCGCCGCAGCTTCGACAGCCTGTCTGCATAAACAAACATATTTAACGGTCTCATATCCTGGCATAACACATCGGCGCAGCGGCCTACAATAACACAGTCGCCCTGCCGGGCCAGCTGCCTGACGATCTCATGCTGTGCCGCTACAATTTTTACCGGCTGCTGAATCGCTGGTGAGTTCATAAACCGGTTGCCAACCGTTGACGGATAGAACACACGGATATCCTTTTCGGAAATATGCGATACATATTTTTTGTCAAATCCACATTTTTCTGCTACCATCTCAATGATTTCATGGTCATAACACGGAACACCGAGAGCGTCTGCCAGTCGCTTCCCAAGTTCCCGTCCTCCACTTCCAAATTCCCGGCTAATCGTAACAATTTTCATAGACAATACCCTCTCCTTCTTAATTTTTTGAAAACTTTTATTTCTACCTACTGTCTTTTTGACCCGAGCCACATTCAGCACCATAACTGCCCCACAGATGTCCCGTTGCCGAAAACTACCATTCCACGAAACTCTCATCTAGGCTAATCAGGAACTGTTTCAAATCCATAATCAATTCCTGCATGGACCGGTATCTTCTATCCGGGCTCTTTTGGCAGCATCTGCAAACAAACTGTTCCAGGCCAACGGGAATTTCCGGCACATATTCCCTTGGAGAAGGTATCTCCTCCCGAATATGCCTGATAGCAACATCCACCATGGTCTCCCCGTCAAAAGGAACATTACCTGTAAGCATTTCAAAAATCGTAATACCAAGCGAATAAATATCACTCTTCTCATCACTGCTGCCGCCGCTTGCCTGTTCCGGCGAAATATTATGCACCGATCCCATTATATTGGGAACACTCCTATTGCCGGCGGTCATTTTCGCAATGCCAAAGTTCGTTACCTTTACCGTACCTTCCCTTGAAATGATAATATTTGGGGGCCTTACATCCCGATGAATGATGCGGTTATTGTGGGCTGCCCCCAATCCCATAGATATCTGGATGGCGATGTTCACAGTCTCCTTGACAGACAATCTCCCTTTCTGCTCAATATGTTCCATCAGTGTAATCCCTTCTACCAATTCCATCACGATATAATAGAAACCGTTTTCCTCTCCCGCATCATAGACATCAATGATATTCGGATGCATGATTCCCGCTGCCGCCTGTGCTTCAATTCTAAATCTGGGCACAAAATCAACATTTACACTGAATTCCTGTTTTAGTATCTTAACCGCTCCAAAACGGTTCAGCTTAAAATCTTTGACCTTATACACATATGACATTCCACCGGTGCTGATCTTCTTCAATATTTCATATCTCCCACCTATTATCATCCCAATTCTAATCACGCTTCACCTCGTTCCGCTGACGGTTCAATAACGGAAAAAGCACAGAACCCCCGATTCCCATAAGCAGCCCAAGACTGTATATGATATTCCAGACAGGAGCAACCACAGCCAGCGCTGCTGTGCCTTCCGGCCCCTGATACTGTCCGACCATCGCCATATCGACCGCACCGTAAATGGACGAAATCAGCGCACTTCCAAATGCCGCGGCCAGATACTTAATCCCTCCTTTCGACCGCAACATATCACATTACCCCGCGTCACATGCAAGCCGTGACGCAGGGTTATTTTTAAAAAATGCAAACCTTCCACCGACTGTACCCCTCTCCTGCAGACAGGTAAGAGAAAGATTCCTTATCCCGCCCCTCCCGTTTGAGCCGTACCGACCTGTGATTCACTGCATTTGACCGTAAACCGAAAAGAGCAGCTCCTGCAGTGCACACATTAAGAAAGCAAGTGGAAAATATTACATTTCCGCTTGCTTTTCTAATCTCTCTTATCCTGTTTCCGGCAGTTCTCTGTGCCGCCCTGCCAACTCTTCTCCTTAAAAACCGGTATCTATTTCATCAAACAGATCATCAAATGAAATTTTAACATTTGGAAAATGAATAATTTTCAGTTCCTCTTTATTTTCCTCTTTTATGCACTTCCATAAGTAATACTGTGGTTCCTTGTTTTCGTCGTAATCAAGTTCATATATCTCGACTTTTTTTTCCTTCAAATCCACAATCCAGTATTCTTCAATTTCCTGTTCCCGGTATAATTCTTTTTTTTCTCCGCGGTCATATTTTTCAGTGGACGGACTTAAAACTTCCATTACAAAACGCGGCGCTTCAATAAAAGTATTCCCTCTGCGGGATTTTGTGCGGCAATTGATCGATGCGTCCGGTACAACGGTTTTACTTTCCCCATCTTCTGTCCGGAATCTGTATTGAACATTGTCGGAAAATACATAGCACGTACTGTTTCTTAACTGTTTCCGAATTGCAGCAACAAAATTTACAATCAGTATGGAATGTTCCGGTCTGGCCCCTGCCATATCTGTTATCTGCAAATTTAAATCCACGGTATCACGTCCTCTCTTTCTGCAGCTGGCTTATCACCGCCGTCCCGTAAGCCGCAAGCTGCAGCTCTCCTGCCACCTGCTGTCCGTCCAAAAGGCTTGCGCCCCACACGCCGGAAACCGTTTTCGGCTCGTCGCTGCAGTTGAGATAAAACACATATTCTTTGCCGTCCGCCTCTCTCGTGTGCCGCTCCACGCCATCCGGCAGCTCCGACACGGGAATGCCCGCAGCCTGCAAAAGCCTTTCAAACAGCCGGCCCATGGCCCCGTCGTCCAGCCTCGCCGCCACATAGTACGCCTTTCCGCTTCCGTGGGCTTTCACGGTCACCGCCGCAGTCCCCGCGTAGAAATCGCTGTCGTAAGTGCCGAGCACCTCCGCGTCCATGACCCGCAGCACCTCCGCATAGTCCTGCACAGTGCCCGCTGTACCGTCCGAAAAATTCACCTGATTCCGGTCGGACGGATAGAGGCTGTCGATCTCCTCGCTCACAACGCCGAACAGCTCCGCCAGCCCCTCCCCCGGAAATCCCCCCAGGAAATTCAGCTGGTCCATATCCACATAGCCCGTCAGGTATGTGGCCAGAAGCTGCCCGCCGCGCTCCACAAATGCCCGAAGTGACTCCGCCGCTCCCGGACGCAGCATGTAGAGCATTGGAGCAATCACCACATCGTAGCGGTCCAGCGAATCGTCCGACGCCACCACGTCGATATCCACACCAAAGCGCATCAGGCTTCGATAAATACGAACACACGTTTTTGGATAGTCCTTCGTCTCCTGGGAGAGCCCCCGCATGGCGTCGATGGCCCACATGTTGTCCCAGTCAAAGAGAATCGCCGTCCTGGCCTTAACAATAGTGCCCCGGATGTCGGAGAGCTTTTCCAGCAAAGCCCCCATCGAAGCTACCTCGAGAAACACCCGGGTGTCCGCCGTCCCCAGATGGTCCACCACCGCCCCGTGATACTGCTCGAAGGAGCCGCGGCCCTTGCGCCACTGGAAATACTGCACCGTGTCCGAGCCCAGCGCAACTGCCTGCATCCCTGCAAGCTCATGCACCCCCGGCCGCCTCAGCTTGTTGCAGGGCTGCCAGTTCACAAGCCCCGGCGCGCTCTCCATCAGCATAAAGGGCCGGTCCCGTTTCATGGAGCGCATGACGGCGTGGTCGAAGGCGTTCTCCCCCATGGTGTCCGCAAAGCTCTCCCCGTCATTGTGAAACAGCGGGTACGAATCCCAGGAAACCACATCCAGCTCCTTACTCATCACCCGGTAATCCAGCCCGTAAAAAAGCTTCATATAGTTGGTGGTAATCGGAATCTGCGGCGTTCTCTCCCTCAAAATCGCAATCTCGGATTTCATGTAGTCCGTCATGCTGTACGTGGTGAAACGCTTCCACTCCAGCGTCAGCCCCAGACTGGAAAACTCGCCGTTTCGGTAGGGCGGCTCAATCTGGGAGAAGTCGCTGTACTTATGACTCCAGAAGGTGGCCCACCAGGCACGGTTCAGCCTTTCAATGTCGTGGTCGAATTTCTCCCCGAGCCAGTCCTGAAAGCGCTTTGCGCACAGCGGACAGAAGCACTCGCCGCCGAACTCGTTGGAAACATGCCACATGAGAAGGCCCGGGTGATCCCCCACCGCGTCGATCAGCCCGTTCACAACCGCCGCCACCTTTTTCCGGTAGACCGGCGCGCTCATGCAGTGGTTGTGCCGCACGCCGTGATGGCTGCGGACGCCGTAGTCGTCCACCCGCATGGCCTCCGGATATTTCTCGTCCAGCCAGGCAGGGCGCGCCCCGGACGGGGTCGCAAGCACCGTGTAAATGCCGTTTTCGTACAGCCGGTCCATCGTATCCTTAAGCCACTCGAAGTGAAATTCCCCCTCCCTGGGCTCGTACACCGACCAGGAGAACACCCCGAGGGTTGCGCTGGTCATGTGCGCCTCCTTCATAAGCCGGATGTCCTCCGCAAGAATGTCCGGCCGGTCCAGCCACTGCTCCGGGTTGTAGTCGCCCCCGTGCATAATTCCGTCAATCTGCGGAAACAGTATTCTGCGTTCCATATAACCTCCAAAATGCCGTCAGTAGCCATTTGCCACACGGCTGCCGTGGCATGTAAAATAAACAATCTGATACTCTTCACTGATCTGCAGAAGAAGCTCGTTTCCGCTTCGCACCTTCTCCTCGTCCATATTCACGTAGGGATCGTCCAGCACGAGAAACGGCTTCTCCTGCGGATACATGGCGTCCACAAGAGCAAACCGCATACAGATTCCAAGCAGATCCTGACAGCCTGCGGAGAGCCATTTCAGCTCCCGCAGCTCTCCCTGTTCCTTAAGCTTCACCGCAATGTCGGAGCCCACCATCCACTCTTCGGCCGTATCGCCGGAAAGCATCCCGTAGTACTTTCGAAAGCCGTTCTCGATCGGCCCAAGATACCTTGCGGCAAACTGCTCCTTCGCCCGCTGCAGATACTCCTGGGTCAGCGAAAGAATCTCATAGGCATGACCTTCCGACTCCTGCTCCTTCCTGCAGATGGCAAGCTGCTGCTCCTTCTCGTCCCGCATGTCAAGCTGCTCCTGCAGATCCTCCATCTGGTGACTGTACTGTGCGATGGTGCCCCGCACTTCCTCGATGCGTTCGTCCACCTCCCGGATCATACGGTTCAGCTCATCCAGCGAATACGGACATTTCTCCGTGCTCGCCAGCTCCTCCGCCGGGTGCGCCTCCTCAAAGCTTCGCTTTTTGGCCAGCGCCTCCTCGTAGGCGCCCCTGGCAGGGCGGTACTCCGCCGCCCGCATCTGCAGGTTGCTGATGTTGGCCGCAATGTCCTCCCCGAAGGAGATGCCGCACTCCTCCCCGAAGGCCAGAAGAGACTCCCTCGTCTGCCCGCAGTCCTCCTTCACGCTCTCGCTGCGCTGTGCCCGCGCCCGGAGCTGATCGTAGATCTGCGCGCGGTTTCTCAGCTCGTAAATCCGGTTTCGCACCACGTCCGCATCACACGCAATGTGAAAGCGCTCCAGAAAGGCCGACAGCTCCCGGTTCAGCTGCTCCGTCTGTCCGACCACCCGCGCCAGCTGCGCATGGAGCTCGTCCACCGGCTCCTGCAGCCTTCTCCGCTCTTCCTCCCGCTTCTGCACCTGAATCACGGCTCTGCGCTTCTCCTTCGCCCGCATATTGGCCCGGGCTGCAAAAAGCGCTGCGGCCATGACCAGAAGGACGCCGGAAATCACACCGAGCACAACGGGCTTATTGTTCTGCAGCACCGCAAGAAGCACCGATGCAGCAATTCCCGCCGCGCCGAGCACCGCAAGAAGCGCCCCAAAGAAAAGCATTCCCGTCCGCTTTCCGACCGCCGGCGATGCCTCCTCCTTCTTGATGGCCATGGCCTCGTAGTACGTCATCTTTGTCTCAAGCTGGGCTCTCTCGTCCTTGCAGCGCGCCAGCGCGTCCAGACTCTCCTCCACCGCGCCGAACTCCTCCTGAGTTGGCTGTCCGGCCGAAAAAAGCTCCTTAAGCTCCCGGTACTGCTCCTCCTCCTCCTCCGTAAGTCCGATGTTGTAGAGTGTGGTCTTTAAGCCGCCAAGCAGATGCACCTGCCGGTTCTTCTCCTGAAACTCCTCATCTTCCGGCACCCGCTTCGGAAAACTCGCCCCGTACTGCTCAAGAACCGCCCGCTTTTCCTCCAGCTCCCGCACAATCCCGTCGTAGCTGGCCTGCAGGCTCTCCCTGCGGCTCTCCTCGCTGGCAAGCTTTAACGCCTGCGCGTACTGGCTGCGGATCTCCGACAGCTCTCTTCTCTGCTTCTGCTTTTCCTCAAGGCGCTCTGCGATCTCCTCCGCGGACCTTTCTGCCGCGTCAAAGCCTTTCAGCTCCTCCGAAAGAAGCGTGATCCGGTTCGTGCGCTTCTTCATGGTCCCCGTCGCCCGGTCCGGAGAAAGCCGGTTCATCCGGTCGTGAATCCGCTTCTGGGCGCTCTCGAAATTGTTGATATCGTTGGTATTCTCCGCAAGATTTCCAAGCTTTGCGTTGATTGCGTCCGTCGAGCCGCACTCGCAGTCGTTCTGGGCAATAAAGACGCTGCGCTTAAAGGAAGCGGCGTCCAGACCGAAGATCTCACCGCCGATCTGAGATGAGAAATCGTGGCATTCCAGATTCGTCCCCAGATCGTACAGGTGAAAGACGTCGGTCTTCTCCGTCCGCCCGAAGGTGCGGCTGATGCGGTAGCTCTTTCCGCCGTACTCAAAATCCACCTCGCCCCCGTAAGGCCCGCCCTGCCAGGGCCGGAAAATATTCCGCTCCTTATCAAAGGCACCCGGCTCCCGCTTTGGATCGAACCCGTAAAACATCACGCGCAAAAAAGCGGCAAGGGTACTCTTTCCCCAGGCGTTTGCCTCGTGAATCACGTTTAAGCCCTGCCCGAACTCCATCCGAAAGTCCGACAGCTTACCAAAATTTTCAATATGACAGGCGATCAGTCTCATCTATATCTCCTCCCCGGACAGCGCCATAAGCCCGCAGCGAATGACCTCCGTCTTATTTTCCTCGCTCAGCTCCGAGTCGAGCACCATACGGATAAACTCTCCCTTCAGAGAAACATCCTGCGCGTAATCACTGTAGCTGACCGACAGCCTGGTCCGGTCGCTCACCTTCTCGTAATAAAAATATTCCGAAAAAAGCTCCTGCAGATAAGGACAGCTGATCTCCGTGTCCACATCCACCTCCCCGGTCAGCACAAACTTAACCATGCTCCCCGAGGAGCAGGACAGCTTCGCGATCTCGGACTCCATCCGCACCGCCGCCTCCTGCGTCGTCTTAACGCCGGTCACGTCCACCTCCACCGAGTAGAGCGTCCGCGCCGCAATCGGGATAAACCGGTAGGAGGCGCTTCTCTCCCCGTCGTCGATGTCGATCAGCACAAAGCCCTTCTCTCCGCACTCGTCAAAGCCCCGCCCTTCCAGACAGCCCGGATAGCACCAGGTGCCGCGGTTATCCAGCCGGTCCGTGGTCTTTTTGTGCACATGTCCGAGAGCCAGATAGTCGATGCCCTTGTTTTTCAGGTCGTTTAGGCCTATGGTCTCCGCCTCTTCCTTTCCGCCGTAGCCGGCGATCTGCCCGTGGAGCGTCACAATATTGAACGCCTCCTGATCCAGCACCAGAGAATTGCAGCAGGTGCTGCGGTTGTCCGGCCCCAGCTCAAGGCCGGTGACCGCCACGTTTCCGTAGAGGTAGGTCGTCCACTCGCTTCCGAACAGAAGAAGGTTCGAGGGTGTCTCCTCCAGCTTGTTCAAAAAGCTGTCGGCATCGTGGTTTCCCCTCAGGTACAGAAAGTCGATCTCCGGGTGTGAGCAGATCATATCCCTTACCGTATTTCGCACAAGGGCGGAAATGTTTCTGGTATCAAACAGATCCCCGGCAATCAGAATCGCCCGGACGCCGTTTCTTGCCGCGTACTCCACCATGCGCACAAAAGTTCTCAGAATCTCCTTTCTGCGCTCCCTTGCCTGTTCCTTCGTCAGATTTGCAGTCATCTTCGCATCCAGATGCAAATCCGCACAATGAATGATCTTCATCTTAATCTCCTGTAATTTCCGGCACCGCAATACCGCGCATCTGGATGAGCGGCCCGCCCTTCTTCTCGATATAGTCTCCTGTGATCGTTACCTGCCCGATATTGTCGTCCTTTGGAATTTCAAACATGATGTCGAGCATAAATTCCTCGATAATCGCCCGCAGCGCCCGGGCTCCCACCTTCTTCTCCTTCGCCTTTTTTGCGATGGCATGAAGCGCCTCGTCCGCAAAGACAAGCTTCACCTCATCCATGGCCAGAAGCTTCTGATACTGCTTGAGTATGGCGTTCTTCGGCTTTGCCAGAATCTCCCCCAGCATATCCTCCGTCAGCGCCTCCAGCGCAAACAGAATCGGAAGTCTGCCTAAGAATTCCGGAATCATGCCGAATTTCCGCACATCCTCCACCGTCACCTGCGACAGCAGATTCTCTTCCTTATCGTACTTGTCCTTAAGATCCGCCTTAAAGCCGATGGAGGCCGCCCTGTTCAGCCGCTCCTTTATAATGTCCTCCAGGTCCGGAAAGGCCCCGCCGCATATAAAAAGGATATTTTTCGTGTCCACAGTTGTCATGGGAACCATGGCGTTTTTGCTGCTGGCTCCCACCGGCACCTCCACCTCCGCGCCCTCCAGAAGCTTCAGCATCCCCTGCTGCACGGATTCGCCGCTGACGTCCCTCTGGTTGGTGTTGCGCTTCTTTGCGATCTTGTCGATCTCGTCGATGAAAATAATGCCGTGCTCCGCCCGCTCCACGTCGTTGTCCGCCGCCGCAAGAAGCTTGCTCACAACGCTCTCGATGTCGTCTCCGATATAGCCGGCCTCCGTTAAGGACGTGGCGTCCGTAATGGCCAGCGGTACGTCAAGAAGCTTCGCCAGCGTCTTCACAAGGTAAGTCTTTCCGCTTCCGGTGGGTCCCACCATCAGCATGTTGGACTTCTCAATCTCCGCGCCGTCGCCCGGGTCCGCCATCACCCTCTTGTAATGATTGTAGACCGCAACGGACATCACCTTCTTTGCGTGCTCCTGCCCCACCACGTACTCATCCAGGCTGGCCTTGATTTTGTGGGGCGCAGGAATGGAGCGGATGTCAAACTCTGCCGCCGGCTTCTTCTCCTTCGGCTGCTTCTTCTTCAGCTTCTGCTTCTGAGGTATGCCCCCGTGCAGATCGGAAAGATTGATCATGCTGATATTGGGCATCTTTCCCATATCGAGGTTCATGTTCATCATAATATCGTTCAGATTGAAGCCGCCGCCGTTCATCGTGTCGAATGTCTTTTGCATACAGTCTCTGCATATGCATATGTTCGGCTGAATATGTATCATACTGCCGGTAACGCTCTCCGGCCGTCTGCACATATAGCAGATCTCTTCGTACTCATCGCGCTTTGAACTGCTGTCTGCACCTTCCGGCCGGCTGTTCTTCGTATCGTCCCTGTTCTCGTTGTCTGCCATCGTATCGTTCCCCTTTTTCTGATTGCGCGGCAAATGCCACATGAAACCTATTATACGACAGCTCCCTCACAAACTCAAGTTCAAGCGAAAGATTTAAAAATTATTTCATAAGTGACAGAAGAAGGGCGTTCACAAGAGCCGGGTCGGCCCGGCCCTTTGTCGCCTTCATCGTCTGCCCCACGAGAAAGCCAAGCGCCCGCTCCTTCCCGCCAAGATAATCCTTCACCGACTGCGGGTTGTCGGCAAGAACCTGCCGGATCACAGCCGAGAGCGCATCCTCGTCGCTCACGCTGGCAAGCCCCTTCCCGGCCACATAGGCCGCAGGGTCCACGTCCCCGTCGAAAACCGCGGCAAACACAGTCTTTGCCACACCGCCGTTTATCTCTCCCCGCTCCGCCATCGCAATAAGCGCCGACAGGTGCTCCGGAGAAAACCTTATATCCTCCGGTTCCATCCCCCGCTCCTTAAGCAGCCGCATCGTCTCACCCATCAGCCAGTTGGAAACCTTTTTCGGCGGACTGCCCAGGGCGCACACCGCCTCAAAGAGATCCGCCATATGCCGGGAATCCGTGATAATTTCCGCGTCGTACTCCGGTATGCCGTACTCCTTCACGAGGCGCTTTGCCCGCTCCGTCCGAAACTCCGGCTGCTTTTTCCCGATCTCCCTGATCCAATCGTCGGAAATAATCAGATCGACCAGGTCCGGCTCCGGAAAATATCGGTAGTCCCCGGCGTCCTCCTTTGCGCGCATCACAAATGACCTCCCACCTGCGTCGTCCCCGCGCCTGGTCTCCTGCACCACGCATTTTCCTGCCTCCAGAAGTCCGATCTGGCGCTCCCTCTCGCTCTCAACCGCCCGGGCAACGGCCCGGAAGGAATTCAGATTTTTCATCTCGGTTCGTGTGCCGAAGGTATCCGCCCCCGCCCTTCGCACCGACAGGTTGACGTCCACCCGCATGGAGCCCTCATTGAGCCTGCAGTCGGAGGCTCCCAGATACTGAATGGTCTGGCGAAGCAGGCCGAGAAATGCCACTGTCTCCTCCGCCGACCTCATGTCCGGCTCCGACACGATCTCGATTAACGGCACGCCGGAGCGGTTAAAATCCACCACAGAAAGCTTCGCCCTGTCATCGTGCACCAGCTTTCCGGCGTCCTCCTCCAGGTGAATCTCACGAATCCTCACCTGCTTTTTTCCGCCCTCTGTCTGAACAGCCAACGCACCGTCTCTGCAGACCGGCTCATAGAGCTGTGTAATCTGGTAGTTCCGGGGGTTGTCCGGGTAAAAATAGTTTTTGCGGTCGAAGGCGCTGCGGCGGTTTATTTTGCAGCCAACGGCAAGCCCCACCGCAACCGCATATTCTACCGCCTTTTTATTCAGCACCTGGAGGGCCCTTGGCTGTCCGGTGCACACCGGACATATATTTGTGTTTGGGGCAGCCCCAAAAGCCGTGGAGCAGCCGTAGAAAATTTTCGTCTTTGTCGCCAGCTCCACATGAACCTCCACCCCGATCACCGTTTCATAGCTGTCACCCATTGCCCCTCCTTCCACACGCCTGCTCCAGGCTGTACGCCGCGCGAATCAGCGTCCGCTCCTCAAAACAGTTTCCAAGAAGCTGCACTCCAATGGGCGGTCCCGAGGAGTGCACGCCAACGGGCAGTGAAATGCCCGGAATTCCGGCCAGATTGGCGGACACCGTGTAAATATCCCCCAGATACTTCTGAACTCTGTCGTCCGTCTGCTCTGTCATTTTCGGCGCCACCGTCGGCGCCACCGGCCCCAGTATCACGTCATAACGGGCGAATGCTTCATCAAAGCTGTTCTTAATCAGCCGCCTCACCTGCTGCGCCTTCCGGTAGTACGCGTCGTAATACCCGGCGCTCAGCACAAAGGAGCCAAGCATAATGCGCCGCTTCACCTCCGCCCCGAAGCCCTCGGTCCGGGACCTTCGGTACATGTCGTCAATTCCCCGGTAGTCCTTCGCCCGCATGCCGTAGCGGACGCCGTCAAAGCGGGAAAGGTTGGACCCTGCTTCCGCGCAGGCGATCACGTAGTAGGCCGCAGCCGCATAGTCCAGAAGGCCGAGGTCAAATTCCCTAACGACGGCTCCCCGCTCGGTGAGCCGTGCTCCCGCGTCCAGAACGGCAGCGCGCACCTCCCTGTCAAGCCCCTCCCCGAGCCAGTCTTTTGGAATGCCGATCTTCATGCCCCTCACATCGTCGAAAAGCGCCTCCGTAAAATGTGTGTCTCTTCTCCTCACGGATGTGGAATCCAGAGGATCATGCGCCGCGATGGTCTCCAGCACCGCAGCACAGTCCGATATGTTTCCCGCAATGGGACCGATCTGCTCCAGTGATGAGCCGTAGGCGATCAGCCCATAGCGGGAGACGGTGCCGTAGGTCGGCTTGATGCCGGCGACGCCGCAGAAGGAACAGGGCTGGCGAATGGAGCCGCCGGTGTCCGTGCCCAGGGCATAGGGCACAAGGCCGGCGGCCACCGCAGCGCAGGAGCCGCCGGAGGAGCCGCCTGGCACATGGCAGGTATTGCGGGGATTTCGCACCGCCCCACAGGCCGACGTCCCGGAAGTGTTCCCCATGCCAAACTCGTCCATGTTGGTCTTTCCGATCAGCACCGCGCCTGCCTCCATAAGAAGCCGTACCGCCGTGGCGGAATAAGCCGGAACATAGCCCCGCAGCATTGCGGAACCGCATGTGGTCTCGAGCCCTTCGGTGCACAGATTGTCCTTCACCGCCATCGGAACACCGGAAAGAGGGCCGGTAAGCTCGCCCGAGCGGATTTTCTTTTCCGCCTGCTCTGCCTGACTAAGCGCCCGCTCCCCGTCCACCGTGATAAAACTGTTAAGCTCCGGATCCTTCTTCTCCACTGCGTCAAGAGCCGCACGGACTGCAGAGACCGCACGGATCTCTCCCGACCGGATCATTCTTCCCAGCTCAAGGGCCGTGTGCTGCATCAGACTCATTTCGCATCCTCCTGTTCCCCGATGGTCATCGGCACCGGAATACCGCCGTCTTTTACCGCGGGCGCGTTGGCAAACAGCATAGCGCTCCCGTCTCCGTTTGTCACAGCATCCTCCCGAAACGCATTTTCCGCTTCAAACACATGGGACAGCGGCTCAATCTCCGCCGTGTCCAGCTCTTTCAGACGATCGATATACGAGAGCATTGCCTCCATATCCCGCCGGCTCTCCTCCAGCTCCGCCTCGTCCGGCGCAAGCGCCGAGAGGGCGGCCGCACGGGCCGCAGTCTCCTTCGAGACAGCATGCACGGCTCCTGCTGCCGGAACGCAGATGCCCGCAGTACCCCGCTGCCCCTCCTCGCAGGTTCTCCCGTCCCGGCAGCTGCAGTCCGCGTCTTCGAACAGCGCCTGCAGTGCCGAAAGGCTCCCGCAGCAGGCAAAGAGAAGCGGTTTGACCGATTCGTCCGCCGGTGTCTGATCCGGTATGTAAACTACTTTGCACCCCGCAGCCGCTGCGCTTTTTGCCCCGTTTGGCGAATCCTCCACCGCCATGCAGTTCTGCGGCTCTTCCTTCAGCTGCTCACAGGCAAAGTGGTAGATGTCCGGCGCGGGTTTTCCCTTTTCAACCATGTCCGCGCACACAATCCGGTCAAAGCAGTCGGAAAGTCCGATTTTGTCCAGATAGCGCAGCGCCCGCTCTCTCTCGTTGGCCGTCGCAAGGGCCGTAACGATCTTACGGCTCCTCAGATACGCCAGAAGCTCCACGGCTCCCGGCTTGATCAAAATGCCGTTCTCCTCGATGCACGCCTCCATAAGCTCCTTTCGGTACGCCCGCACCTTCCCGTAATCAAAGGCCTCGCCGTACCAGGCCTTAAACTGCTCCGGCGCAAAGGGCCTGCCCAGGGAGCGCAGCGAGAGCGCCTGTTCATCGCTCATGTGGTAGCCGAAATGTCCGGCCGCCTTCGGCCAGCACACCCGGTAATATTTTTCCGTGTCAATCAGCGTTCCGTCCAGATCAAAAATGACTGCGCGTATCATCTCCATTGTTTTTGTTCCTTTCACGATCGTCCTCTTCTTTTTTTGCCGCAAGGCCGGAGGCCCGAAGCACCGCGCCGGGGCCGAATTTATCCCTTATGGTGTCCATCGCCTTATCCAGCCGCTCCAGTTTTTCGTAATCCGTGTCGTCAAACAGGCTCATCTGCCGCCCGCTCTCTCCGCGGGATACCTTCGTCGACACTCCCAGCAGCCGGATGGGGGTGCCGTCCCACAGCTCGTCGAAGAGCGCGCAGGCGCTGTCGTATATCTCCCCCGTGATGTTTGTTGCCGCCGGAAGCGGGCGCTGGTGGGAGGCTCTGGTCAGGTCGTTAAACCGGATCTGCACAGTCACGGACTCCACCTTTACGCCGTCCCGCCGAAGCCTTCTGCCCACCTGATCGGACAGCGACAAAAGCACTTCCTTCGCTGTCTCCTCCTCTGTTATGTCAAAGGCCACCGTGGTGGAATTTCCGTACCCCTTCGCATCCGCCGCCTCCGGCTCCACCGCCGCGTCGTCGATGCCGTTGGCGTAGCGCCAGAGCACTTCCCCCTGCTTTTTCAGCGTCCCGGCCAGAATCTGCGGCTCCGCATTTGCCAGTTCCCCGATGGTTCGGATACCCAGCGAGACCAGCTGCTTTTCCGCCGCTTCCCCCACAAAAAACAGCTCGCGCACCGGAAGCGGCCACATCTTCTGCGGTATCTCCTCCTGAAAAAGCGTGTGCACCCGGTCCGGCTTCTCGAAGTCGCTGGCCATTTTCGCCAGTATTTTGCAGGAGGATATGCCGATATTGACCGTAAAGCCGAGCTCATGCTTCACCTGCCTTCGGATACGGTTCGCCGCCTCTTCTGGCGGCCCGAAAAGCAGCCCGGTCCCTGTCATATCCACGAACGCCTCGTCCACCGACACCTGCTCGATCACATCCGAGTACTGCTGCAGTATCGCAAGAAACGCCTTTGATTTCTCCCGGTACATGTGATGGTGCGGGGGCACAAGAAGCAGTGTGGGGCACTTGTGCAGCGCGTCCGTCACCGGCTCACCGGTGGAAACGCCGTAGTTTTTCGCGGGAATCGATTTTGCGAGAATGACGCCGTGGCGGGCTTTTCGGTCTCCGCACACCGCCGACGGAATTTCCCTCAAATCCACCCTCTCCCCCGCCGCAAGGCGCTCAACCGCCTCCCAGGAGAGAAAAGCGCTGTTTACATCCACATGAAATATCAGCCTCTTTGCCATCTTTGGCCCCCTCCCGACTCTCTTTCTTCCATATTATATACCATTATATACCTTACATACCGCCGATTTCTCCCCGCCTCTGCAGATACAAGAGCAGCCCCTCGCAGCCCGCCAGCACATCCCGGTACGTGGCGTCGAAGTCCCCCGTGTACCAAGGGTCCGCCACATCCGCCGCCTGCTGCAGCTTCCCGGTCTTCTCATAATCCGCAAAGCTCAGCAGCTTATAAATCTTTTCCTGGCTGTCCTTTCCTCCGGCGATCCTGACCATATTTCGGATATTCGCGCTGTCCATCCCGATCAGATAGTCGTAATACAGATAGTCATCCCCCGTCATCTGCCTCGCCCGGTGCGCAACCACAGGAATGCCCTCCTGCCGGAGCCGGTTTACTGTGCCGTAGTGCGGCGGATTGCCGATCTCCTCGCGGCTGGTGGCTGCGGAATCGATCTCGAAAAAAGGGATTAGGGAACGGCGGGTGACCAGGTGGGTTAAGACGGACTGGGACATGGTGGAACGGCAGATGTTGCCGTGGCAGACGAAAAGTATTTTTATCATGTTGCTAAAACCTCCGTAAATGCTTGATTTTGCTGTATTTTCGGCACTTTCAACAGTTTTACTATATTTTTATGATAGTGTGTTTGTTCACCTTTTTTAGTATAACTTGGAATAACTTTGCATAACTTTTTCTTCGTTTGGGCTAAATTCTGGGCTAAATTGAAAACTTTTAGCCCACTACTCATTACAGACTTTCT
>CATJJD010000244.1 GCA_949740385.1 uncultured Lachnospiraceae bacterium | reverse complement strand
AATCGCCGCGACACGGTCTTCATATGTCTCGTTCTCCTCGAGAAGCTGCGCCAGCACCGGATAGTACACAAGCTCCGTCACGCCGATGGAGCGCGGGTCCTTAAGCTCCGGAATCCATGCGCTGATGTCCACCATCATGGAGGAGAGCACCTTCGTGTTTCTGGACTCCGTCTGAATCCACACCGCAGGCACCGCCGCATTCTGTATCTGGTCCGCAAGCTCCCGGTTCACCGTGGTCCCGGCCTCCGCCATGACCTCCCCTGTGGAAGGGTCCAGCACGTCCTCCGCCAGAACATGTCCGTTAATGCGGTTGCGGAACGCCAGCTTTTTGTTAAATTTATAGCGGCCTACCTTCGCCAGGTCGTAACGCCTCGGATCAAAAAACATGGCCATAATCAGGCTCTCCGCGCTATCCACAGAGAGAGGCTCGCCCGGGCGAATCTTCTTGTACAGCTCCAAAAGGCCGGCCTCATAGCTGCCCTGAGGCTCCCGCTCGCTGACCGCCGGGTCCTTCTGGAGAGACGCCACAATCTTTGGTTCCTCGCCGAACATATCAATAATCTGCTGATTGGTTCCCACACCAAGAGCGCGAAGCAGCACCGTAATCGGCACCTTTCGCGTTCTGTCTACTCTTACACTGAAAACGTCATTGGAATCGGTCTCGTACTCCAGCCATGCGCCGCGGTTTGGAATTACGGTGCAGGAGTAGAGCATTTTTCCGACCTTGTCGTGGGCAATCCCGTAGTAAATACCGGGAGAACGCACTAGCTGGCTTACAATTACACGCTCCGCGCCATTGATGACGAACGTACCCGTCTCTGTCATAAGAGGAAGATCACCCATGAAGATTTCATGTTCATTAATCTCATCCGTCTCTTTGTTGTGAAGTCTGACCTTGACCTTCAAAGGCGCCGCATATGTTGCATCTCTTTCCTTGCATTCCGGAATCGTGTACTTTACATCGTCTTCACACAATGTAAAGTCAACGAACTCCAGACTCAGATGACCGCTGTAATCGGCGATCGGAGATATGTCCGCAAACGCTTCTTTTAAGCCTTCACCCAAAAACCACTGATAGGAGTCCTTCTGGACTTCAATCAGGTTCGGCATCTGCAATACCTCTTTCTGTCTTGAGTAACTCATACGCATGCCTTTTCCAGCCGGGACCGGACGTATTCTGTTTTTCTCCATTGACGCTTCACCTCACGTTTTAATATACATCTGCTGACAACGCCAGATCATGTTGAACAGACTCTGACCAGCAACAACATCTTGTGGAAATCATTCAAATCCGCCAAATCGCAGTGTTTATGCGGCTTTCCGGATACCACTCTCCTAAAAAAGGGCATGGAAGTGCCTAATACACCACAATAATGTAACCTATACTATACATCAAATAAAAAGAAATTGCAAGAATTTTTTTACAATTTTCGGACACTGCAGACTGCCTGCATTCTCTGGCCCCTTCCGATACAGAAAAAAGAAGGTCACACTGTCGATTTCTCGCATGTGACCTTCTTCTCATTCGCCCTGCTGCATGGCGGACTATTTCAGAGTAACCTTTGCTCCTACTTCCTCAAGTCTGGACTTGATGTCGTCTGCCGTAGCCTTGTCAGCCTGCTCCTTTACGATCTTCGGAGCGTTGTCTACAACTTCCTTTGCTTCCTTAAGACCAAGACCGGTTACCTCGCGGACAACCTTGATAACCTTAACCTTCTCGGAACCAACCTCTGTCAGCTCTACGTCAAACTCGGTCTTCTCCTCAGCCGCTGTCGCATCGCCTGCTGCCGCTGCAACTACAACGCCTGCTGCCGCAGACACGCCGAACTCTTCCTCACATGCCTTTACGAGATCGTTCAGCTCCAGCACGCTCAACTCTTTGATCGCATCAATAAACTCTGCTGTTGTCAACTTTGCCATGATTTTTCCCTCCATTTAAAATCAAATCGTAATATTATT
>CATJJD010000243.1 GCA_949740385.1 uncultured Lachnospiraceae bacterium | reverse complement strand
TCCTCCTTCCGTTATATCTATATAGATTTATTAGATTGGACTTTGTAACTATTAACCAGTAGTCATTCTTGACTACACCATTATTATACTAGGAGAATTACAAATGGCCAAACTATTAAGAATTGATGTTTCTGCACTGCCTACCTACGAAGAACGATATGCAATCCTCAAGTTGTTTTGCAAATCCTTCGAAGTAACAACACACTGGTATGCGCTCGATCCGCTCCATAAAACATTTGATTATTTTGATGTTTTCTGGGAACACAGTACTTCACCAGTATTACCTCAATTGCCTGATACAGTAAAGATTACTGAACGATAATCCGATGTACCATCACCGGAAAGTCCGCATCATAGTCAATTATAATACGGACTTTCCGCACATCTTTTGTACAAGGCCTGTCCATTAGCCTAATACTCATGTCAACCCCCAGTTCTTTCCTGAAAAATGCACTATTGTTAGGAGTCATCAAATGTGTTTTTAAAAATGCTTCCTCATCGCTTATTCCAAAATGTTTTAAAGTCTCATCAATATGTACCGACTTCCTCACCTCCCTCCTACTATATCCTTGTCTTGCCATTTTCTTCACTATCCTTTATAATTCAAATACAGGTTCCCGCCAGAGCTGAGTACATAGAAAGGAGAAATTTATGGAAATCGCCGAATATTATCAGGCCAAAGGAACGTTGCAAACATGCCCATATTCCGGTGAACATACAATTATTTCATCCATTGGCCCTGATGTGGACAAATCCCAATGTACCTACTCCAAAGAATGTGCTATTGAGCCATGCCCGTTGGAACAGGAATTGAAACGTTACTAGGCTTTTGCGGAACATCGCAGGATGTCCCGCATCCTTTCCTGTACCTCCTTACAAGCACCCATTCATAATCCTTATCAAAATCAATAATTATTTGCTGGCTCTCCTCCATACCGAATCCGGCCATGTTCCTTGTGCATTCCGCAGCATCTTCTTTTTTACAGATACCCCAGCTATGTTCCTGCCCTTTTTCTTTCATTTCTGGTAAATTAAGCCCAAAATGCTGGTATACTTTCTCTGAAAAATCTGTAATTTTACTTCCATCTTCCATTACGATTCACCTCCCCCCCTATTCCAGAAAATACTCAATCGGCTTGCCATCCCCCGCTCCTGTCTGCTATAATCCTCTTATCAGCACTGCCATGCTGAAATAAAAACGAAAGAGGGAATTGCTAATGAAAACTTGTTTTATCGTCTGTCCGATCGGCAACGAAGGGAGCGATGTTCGTAAACGTTCCGACACTTTGTTCAAACATGTCATCTCACCTGTCTGTAAAGAATGCTCGTTTGACCCAATTCGCATTGATAAAGAAAATACAAATGGCTCCCTTACAGAAGAAATTATCACGCATATTAAAACAGATGATTTAGTCATAGCGGACATAACTGATTTGAATCCAAATGCTTTTTACGAAATTGGATATCGTGCTGCGTTGAATAAGCCTGCTATTCACCTTATGTCAAAGGATACTGACATCCCATTTGATGTTTCTTCCATCCGCACATTTACGTATAATCTTTCTGACCTAGACTCAGTGGAAGAGGTAAAAAATCGATTGGTTCAAACTATTCAAAGTATCGATTTTTCTGCCGGAGAACTCTCCATAAACACTGAACTCCCCAGTGTTAACACCTTTAATGCGCAAGTACTCCAGGAAATTTATAAAGTACAAGATAGCATAAACAAATTA
>CATJJD010000242.1 GCA_949740385.1 uncultured Lachnospiraceae bacterium | reverse complement strand
TGACTGCCATCTCCGAGCAGCTCTCGAAAACGCGGTGTATCCTGCGGAGTAGAAATAATCAGAATATCGCGTATTCCGGCATTCATCAAAACAGACAGCGGATAGTAGATCATGGGCTTGTCATATACCGGCAAAAGTTGCTTGGATGTCACCATAGTCAACGGATAAAGCCGTGTACCGGAGCCGCCGGCCAATATAATTCCTTTCATTAACACAGTCCTTTCTAAATCCTCACTCGTTACAAAATAAAAATGTCGGTACAGCCAAGCTGCACTAAATTTTCCTCAATATCCCGCTGCGCTTTCGGATTTGCCACCGCCACAACAATTCCATA
Source organism: uncultured Lachnospiraceae bacterium (assembly GCA_949740385.1). Taxonomy (GTDB): domain Bacteria; phylum Bacillota; class Clostridia; order Lachnospirales; family Lachnospiraceae; genus Roseburia. The sequence continues at coordinate 1,273 of CATJJD010000242.1, read as the reverse complement.
TTCCGTCAGATCTCTGACCTCTGACAGCGAAAAAACCGGATGACCATACTTTGTACCTCTATGAGTCTGTCCGTCAGATACAAGAAATCCTGTAAACCTTATCCCCTGCTTTATCAGCAGACACGCCACCCTGTAGCCACACTCCCCTGCACCGTATACCATTACGCCGGAAAAACGTCTGGCATACGCCAGCATCTCTCTATCTAAATAACTGTCAAAATCAGAAAGCTTACCGTTATGTTTTGCCTGTCGTATCATATTTTCAAGCAGAGCTTCCATATGGCCGCAGGTTGTGATCATGTTATCTGCACTCATAATCGTAGCCGTATAATAACCTGACTTCTGCAATCTCTGAACCAAATGATCCGCTGCTATCGATTCCTGTGAAAAAAGTTTTATCTCCGTCAGCACCTTAATCCAGTCTGAATTATTTAAACCTTTTTCGTCCATCTTGATAATCGCATCACACCTGCATCCAAATATCAGACGACGGCGATTCTTTCCCCCAATTTCGGAAAAATAATCACCGAAGATCGGTGTCTCCGCCATTACCATTCCAAGTCTCGCGTGATCATGAAACAACTTCCTTACATCCGACCCACTGCCAACTTTGCCCAGCATACTGCTCCATAAGTATTCCATCAAATTATACTGTTGCAAACTAAATGAACCTGTCTCGATATCATCTATGTCGTGCAAAAATACAATGAATTTATATAGTTTTGCCAGTGCTCTACACCTGGAAAGCAGTAAACTGCAGGTACTTTCAGTCTGCACATACTCATAATTAACGTTGCAGTCCCCTAATTGTTTCCGAGCTGATTTAATTATTTTTTCAGATTCAGAATAAATATAAACTGGTTCTGTTTTATTTAATCCGCCTATATACTCAATACATCGCGGCAGGCAACATTCAAAAGAAAGCCAGAAAATATATACCAGATTATCTGCCGTTTTGTCTCCCTCTGTCTTTTCTGGCAGAATATACTTCAGGTTAAGTGTCCTCGCAATATCCTGCATGGAATAAATCCGCAATAAATTATCCCATATCAGATTACTGTCATATTTTGTGCAGGATTCAATAAATTGCATCGCTTTTACTATATCATCGCCCATCTCTCCCGGATTATCTGTCAAATGCTTCATTATAAAATGTTTTCTTTTAATAATTGGACAATGATAATCTTTAATCAGCTGATAGGCGATATAGTAATACTGAACAAAATTTTTTCCCTGATCTGCTGATTCAAATTGTATTGCTTTCACGTAAGTA
>CATJJD010000241.1 GCA_949740385.1 uncultured Lachnospiraceae bacterium | reverse complement strand
TGTCATGTTTACAATGTTGATAAAAATAAGAATTGTAATGAATGTATAAAGGCTATTATAAAATTTGAGTCTTAAACAAATGTTTGTGATAATATAAAGGGGCTGTCGGGAAATAGATAGTTCCCAACAGGGGCAGGTGTGATTCGTACGAACCACACCTGCCCCTGAAACTTTTTGCAAAAAAGAAAAAAATGGCTGACGACAACCATCTTTCTCCCTGTTTCAGGTTATAATGAAACTATACGAAAACAAGATTATTATAACAACTTTTTTGAGTTTGGGCAACAGAAAATCAACTTCAGTTTTTTAGTTTTTAAGAATTGAGTTTACCCGACGACGATCCAGTACCAGTTTATGCGCTGTCTGAAGATGGAAGGTCTTATCACACTGAAAGAAATCCGGCCTTAAAAAGGCTCAATTCTGCGGGATCGTCTCCTTTTCAACAGTCAGAGACTAAAAATTGGTATTAACCGACAACCCCGTCCTTTTACTCTGAATAATATACCGACAGAAGTATATTCTGATTATGATTTCCGAATTCGCTCCCGAAAATGGTCAGTCCCCCGGAGTTTGCGGCATCCGGGCTTATACCGATGCGCAGCTTGATAAAGGGAGAGTCGGTCAGGTGCAGGTCTTCCAGGCGGATATCGGATATTTTGTGGCCGTCGATTGCGGTGTCAAACCGGTTGACGCGCAGATTTTTTAAGAGCCCGTACTGGCTGAAGTCGCTGCTCCACCAGGAGGGCGTGTATTTTCCGCGGACATCGGAATAATTTCCCGGGCAGGTCCAGGTACCAATGTCAATATCGTTGATAAAAAAGGAAATATCGCTCGGCCAGTTGTTGTTGGAGACAGGAAACTCCGAGGACATTTCCAGCGACAGCTCCAAAAGCTCCGGCTTCTGGCTCTCATCCAGAAGATTCGGGATAATGTATTCCACGTACCCCTCCGCAAACCACAGAAGCGATGCGTTGATTCTTTCATTGGACACGAAAGAGCGGGGATCGTCTATATCGCCGATCACGCTGTCGGGGCCGGCGAGGCCGCAGGTGGGCTTCACAGAGAAATCGGAGAAGAACCCCAGCCGTATTTCGCTCGTCTTTTTCTGAAAAGGCAGATAAATGCGGTTCGGAAAATGAATCTGGATCTGGTCCACTTTTAAGGAGTAAACCTTCTTCCGATTGTCGGAGGAGGAGTAGTTGTGGCTGAGATGAATCAGCTTCGCGTCCTCCAATATTTTCAAATGTCTCGAGAGTATCGCCTTGCTCAGACTGAGGGTCTGGGCCAGCTCGCTGGTGGTAGCCGGAGAATTGGCGAGTAATTTTAAAATTTCAAGTCTGGTTTCGGAAGCGAGAGCTTTGTAAGTCTGCAGTCCGATGTTATCCAAATATAATTCCATACGTGTACCTGCCTGTCAAAACCGCTGCAAATCATGTATATTTTATAAGAGCTCATCCTATCATAATATACAAAAAAGTATATATATTTTTGTGTATTATTGAAAATAATTCACTAAAAAGTATACTTTACAGTTTATGATTAGTCAAGCAAAATGAAAAGTTTATATAATAGTTAACTATATAAATAATATTTAAAAAATCGTACTAAAAAACATTGACAATAGTCAGCCGAGATGATATATTGAGGTCAGTTCAGAGAGAATATAAAAGATCTTTTATAAAAACGTAAACTGACCGGTTAACAATAAGATGTGAAAAGATTAAAAGGAGAGAAAAAATGAGAGCAAAAAGAGCAGCAGCATGTTTACTGGCGACAGCGGTGAGCTTATCTTTATTTGCAGGATGCGGATCGAACGGCAGGGGATCAGACGGCAGTGAAAAGGTGAACGAGAGCGCGGGCAGCAATGAGATTCTGCTCTGGTCATCGGCCACCGGACCGGACGGAGAGCGCATTCAGAAAACAATCGACGCGTACAACGGGACAGACCCGGCATATAAAGTAAAATTTGTTTCCATGCAGGCGGACACGTTCAACACGAAGCTGTCTACGGCAGGACGCAGCGGAAAGGGCGTTCCGGATCTGGCACTCGTGTCTTCCGAGTCGCTGCCGACCTACAATACGCAGGGAATGCTCGTATCCTGGGACGACATGATCGCAGGTACGGAGGTAAAGAAGGAAAACTATGTTGAGAGCGCCTGGGAGGTGGGAAATCTGGGCGGCGAGCAGTACGGTGTGCCTGCGACGATGGGTTCATGGGTAATGTATTATAATGAAGATCTGATGAACAAATATGCGCCGACGGCAATGGACGACGGGTATGTCACCTTTGAGGAGATCGAGGCGGCCGGAGAGGCGGCAAAAGCGGACGGAATATACAGCTACGCCAATACCTGGAGTATGCAAAACTACAGCAACCTCTATCTGCAGATGGGCGGTGAATGGCTGAATGCCGACGGCAAAATTTCGGTGAACAACGATGTCTCCACGGCAGTTGTGGAAGAGCTGAAAAAGCTGAACGACCTGGGCTACATGGTGCCAAACGGCGAGGATGCCAACAAGATGTTTATGAACCAGAAGCTGATTTTTCTCCCGGAGGGAACGTGGATGCTTGGCAACATGGAGGGAATCAAAGACTTCGCCTGGAAAGAAACCTTTGTGCCGCAGTGGGATCTGAACAATATCGTGCAGTGCAGCGGTGTTGATCAGTTTGCCATCTTTAAATCAAAGGAGGAGCGTTCCGGAGAGAAGCTGCAGGGCATGGTGGCATTTATGGAGTGGCTTCAGAGCAATCAGCTGGAGTGGGTGAAGTCCGGCGCGAACCCGAGCGCGCTGGCAATGCTTGAGAACGAGGAATATCTTGCAATGCCGCAGTCATTCCTGCTGACAACCGAAGAGGGAAGAAGCGCAATCAACATCAACGCGGCGGAAGGGCTTTCCTACGTGTTCGGCGAGTACGACACCAGAGCCTGGGATATGATCACCGGCGTTGCGGACGGCGCGGAAACCTTCAACGAGATACAGAAAATCGTAGACGAGAAAATGAAATAACACTTTGGAATTTACAGGACTGTGATGCTGTTCTTTCGCAGACGGGATCACAGTTCTTCCATTCATTATAAGTTCTTCTATATAAGTTCTTTATAATATGAAGGAGAAAAGGCATGAAAAGAAAAATGAATTTCTGGCCGGCGGTATTTATCGGTCCGTTTCTGATTTTGTTTATCGTGTTTGTCCTGGCGCCGGCGGTGTTTGGCGTGTTTGTTTCTCTGACGGACTGGGATCTGTACAATGCGCCTGAATTTGTCGGCTTTGACAACTTTAAAACGATTCTGTTTGATACGGAATCCATTTATCACGATCAGTTTTTTAACGGTGCGAAAAACACTCTCTCGTTTGTCGTTATGGCAGTGCCGGCCTGCATCATTATCCCGCTGGCGCTGGCTCTGATGCTGTCCGTGAAGGCGAGGGGACACAAGCTGTTTCAGTCGCTTTTGTATCTGCCGAACCTGTTTGCGATCTCGGCGGTTATGATTATCTGGGCTTTCCAGCTCAGTCTGTCCTACGGGCCATTCAAGGACTGGTTCGGACTTGACATTAACATTACCTCAACCCAGCCCTGGGCGTGGATCGCCATTGTGGGCGTCACGCTGTGGTGGTGTGCCGGGGGGAATCTGATTATCTATGTGGCGGCGTTAAATACGATTCCGAAGGATCAGATCGAGGCGTCCCAGATTGACGGTGCGGGCAGTGTAATTCGATTTTTCAGAATCGTACTGCCGAATATCCGGTCACAGCTGCTGTTTACGACCGTTATGACGACTATTGCGCAGTTCAACGTGTATGGACAGGCGCTGATGCTGACAGGCGGCGGGCCGAACAATTCGACCCGCGTGCTGATGATGTACATTCAGCAGAATGCCTTCGGAACCGGTATATCGGCGGCGGGAATGGCGGCAGCAATGGCGGTGCTGCTGGGACTGGTCATAATGATTTTTTCAGGTATTCAGTTTATGATAAGCCGCAGAGCGGAGGCGTAGGAGAGATATGGGAAAAAGTGAGCGTGTAAAAAAGATCGTTTGTTTTATTGTGTTGGCGGCCGTCTGCGTTGTGTGGATGTTTCCCGTTCTCTGGGCTGTTCTGACCTCGTTTAAGTCCGAGTACGAAATCCAGAGCTCCGGCTTTCACCTGATACCGCGGGAATGGACCATTGACAATTATATGCAGCTGGTGGGCAATGATTCCACACCTGTATTTCAATGGTTTGTAAACTCGCTGATAATCGCAGTGGGGCATATGCTTCTCGTTCTGGTGATCGTTTCGCTTGCGGCATACGGCTTCACGCGGCTGAACTTTAAGTTCCGCAGCCAGCTGTTCGGAATTCTGCTGTCGACGATGATGCTGCCGAGCGTCATCAATCTGATTCCGAACTTCAAGATTGTGGACAGCTTGGGGTGGACAAACACCTTTCTGGCAGTCATTGTTCCGGGGGCGGCATCCGTGTACAATCTGTTTCTCGTGAAACAGTTTATGGACGGCATTCCAAAGGAGCTGGACGAGTCGGCATTTGTGGACGGTGCAAACCGGTTTCAGATTTTCTGGCACATCATACTGCCGCTGTCCCGCCCGGTTCTTACGGTTGTGGCGCTGTTCAGCTTTACCGGGGCGTGGAATGATTTCCTCTGGCCGTCCATTGTAATGACCGATGTGGACAAACTGCCGATCACGCCGGGACTGCAGCTTCTGCAGGGGCAGTACATGACTTATCCGGGAGTCGGAACCGCCGGAGCGATCCTTGCTCTTGTGCCGACGTTCCTTCTCTATCTGGCGGCGCAGAAGAGCTTTATGGAGTCCATGTCTTTGAACAGCGGAATTAAATAGCGAATGTAACGGAGGTACGATATCAATTATGAGAAATGCTTATCCAAGACCTCAGATGGTGCGCAGCCACTGGCAGAACCTGAACGGAATCTGGCAGTTTGGCTTTGACGATGCCGACAGAGGGTTCGAAGAGAAATGGTATCTGGGGGAGAAGGACTTCGATCAGGAAATCCAGGTGCCGTTTGTGTACCAGTGCAGGCTCAGCGGAATCTGCACGGCCGAAAATCATGAGATTGTCTGGTATAAAAGAAGGTTTGAGGCAAAAAAAACAGATGGGCAGCGCACAATCCTGCATTTTGGGGCGGTGGACTACGAGGCGGCGGTCTTTCTGAACGGAAATATGGTTTGCAGACACGAGGGCGGGCACACATCCTTTTCGGCGGACATAACCGATTACATGACAGAGAGAGAACAGGTGCTTGTCGTGAGAGTGTACGACCCGCTGAAGGAGGAGCTGATCCCGCGGGGAAAACAGATCTGGGAGGAGTCTCCGAGGGGGATCTGGTACACGGATTCCACGGGAATCTGGCAGAGCGTCTGGCTGGAAAATGTGAATAAAAGGCATATTTCCGATATTAAATGGAAATCGCTGTTTGACGAGGGGAAGGAAAATATCCGCTGCAGTCTGTCCGGCACGACCGGGGAGGAACGCCTGCGCTACAGCGTGCGTTTTCAGGGGCAGCCGGTCTGTGAGGGGACGGCAAAATGTTACAGCGGAGAGATTAATCTGGATCTGGATCTGATTCAGAATCACATTTTCCGGACCAATTTTCATGATCACGGCTGGTCCTGGAGCCCGGAGAAGCCGAATCTGTTTGACGTGACCGTTGTGCTGGAGGACGGGGACGGGACGGTTCTGGATCAGGTGGAGAGCTACTTCGGATTTCGAAAGGTACATATTGAAAACCGGAGAGTGTACCTGAATAATAAACCGTATTATCAGCGGCTTGTTCTCGATCAGGGGTACTGGCCGGACGGGCTTATGACAGCGCCGGACGACGATGATTTCAGGCGGGACATTGAGCTGGCGAAGGAGATGGGATTTAACGGCTGCCGCAAGCACCAGAAGACGGAGGACCCGATTTTTCTGTACTGGGCGGACCGGCTGGGGTATCTGGTGTGGGGCGAGTGCGCGTCCTCTGTTATGTACGGCGCCAGGGCGGTAAAGCGCCTGATGACGGAGTGGACGGAGATTGTGGACAGAGACTACAGCCACCCTTCCATTGTCACCTGGGTGCCGCTCAACGAAAGCTGGGGAATGCCGCACATACATCAGAATCCGATGCAGCAGCATTTCTCTCTGACCATGTATCATTTCCTTCACGCGCTGGACGACACAAGGCCCGTTATCTCCAACGACGGCTGGGAAATGACGGAGACCGACATATGCGCAATTCACAATTATGCCCACGGCCAGAAAGAGGAGACGGAGAAGTTTGCCTGCTACAGGGAAATGCTCTCCTCGGCGGAAAATCTCGTGAAGCTTCCTTCCACATCCTGGGATATTTTTGCCAGAGGGTTCGAGTACAGGGATACGCCGATCATTCTGACGGAGTTCGGCGGCATCGGCTTCGAGCTTGCGGGGGCTAACGCCTGGGGTTACACGGCGGTTGAAAACGAGGAGGAGTTCCTTTCGGATTACGGGCGGATCATGGATGCGGTTTTTGCCTCAACGGGGCTGTGCGGATTCTGCTACACTCAGCTCACCGATGTGGAGCAGGAGATGAACGGGCTTCTCACCTATGACAGAAAACCAAAGTGCGACCCGGCAAAGATACGTGCGGTTAACAGAAAATTCCACAGAGGAGTGATCGGTACATGCGAGATGTTTTCAGAGGACTGAGAGCCGCAGTCGGCGTGAGCCTCGTGTCCGCAGGGATGCTGGCGTCGGCCGGCTGCGCGGCGAAGGAAAGCATGAAAGAAACAGACATGATATCGCCAATTATTGACCAGGAGGGCGCAGATCCGTTTGTGATGCGTCATGGGGACTGGTATTACTATACGAAAACAACAGGATCGGACATCCGTCTCTGGCGTTCCGAAAGCCTTACGGGAATTGCGGCGGGGGAGAGCAAAATATTGTATGAGCCTCCGCCGGAGCTGGCGGATCTGTGGGCGCCGGAAATTTTTCGGCTGGACGATGCGTGGTACGTCTATTTTGCTGCCCTCACGCCTGGCGAGGAGATGCATTTTATGTATGCGCTGGTGAACGAGAGCGAAGATCCCTTTGAGGGCGAGTGGACCTGCCAGCCGATTAAGGGTATGGACGGCAAATTTGCCATCGACGGCACGGTTCTGGATCTGCCAACCGGGAGATATTTTATATGGTCCGGCTGGGAGAGCGGAGAGAACGTGAGACAGGACATCTATCTGGCGGAGATGGTATCGCCGACAGAAGTTTTAGAGGAGAAAATTCTGTTGTCAAAGCCGGAGTACGACTGGGAGACGGTGGGAAATCCCCTGGTGAACGAGGGTCCGGAAATTCTGATCCGTGAAGATACGATCAATCTGGTCTATTCGGCGAGCGGGAGTTGGACGGACGACTACTGTCTTGGACTTCTGACGGCGTCCGTGGATGCGGATGTGAAATCGCCCGATTCCTGGGAAAAGAAGGAGACCCCTGTCATGTCAAAAACGGACGATGTGTTTGGGCCGGGCCACAACTGCTTTACCGTCTCACCGGACGGGAGCCGGAATATAATTGTCTATCACGCGGCGCGGTGGATGGCGGCGGGCTGGAGCCGCTCGGTGAGATACGGATACGTGGAGTTCGACGAAAGCGGGCGGATCAAAGCTATGACGCCTGTGCCGTCGGACGGAACGCTCCCTGTTCCGCCGGGAGAAAAACCGCGGTATATTTATCCGAAGGAGGAAATCCTGACGGGCGAGAGCATAACCGTTCCGGAAAGAGGCAATACGGTTATTCATATCTACGTGAGGGCGGATCAGTTTCTGGACGACCAGTTTGTCACCTTTATGGAGCTTACCGTAAATGACCGGATGTACCGTGCTCCCGTTTACCCCTCCGAGTACACGCAGCCCGTCTCCTTTTGCGTGGACCTGTCGGAAAAAGTCAATACCCTGACGGTTCAGTCGGAGATGGGTGGGGAGGATTTTGTTATCGAGAGAATTGAGTTCGAATAAACAGAAATGCTTAGTAAATCCGGTATTTAAGCGTGTAATTGAAAAAATATATAATTTCGTGTATACCTGGAGAAAAAATCGATTTGGAATATTGGAAAGGTCACGGTGCAAAGAAATCTGACGTTCCCGTCGGAATACAGAAAAAACGAATATGATCTGTATCTGCCAAAGAATGTATCTGAAAAGCTCCCGGTTATGCTTTATATTCATGGAGGTTTTTTTGTGGCAGGAGATAAAGCGGAAACGGAAAATATATCTGTTTCTTTTGCCTCGGAGGGAATAGCGGTAGCATCAATGAACTATGAACTGGCTCCCGAGGCAAAATATCCTGCGGCGGTAAGGCAGGCGGCGGAATGTATCCGGGAAATATGCAGGAGAGGAGACGAAGGGGACGTTTTGGATTCGTCGAGGATTATTTTAGCCGGAGATTCTGCAGGTGCATTCTATGCTGCACTGACAGCGGCTGTGTTTACAAACGGCACCCTGCGGGAGCTGCTGGACATCCCCGGAGGGACTGCAGAAGGGGGAGAAATATCCTGCTGTATCCTGTTCTGTGGTCCGTATAATCTTCCGCTGTTTTCAAAACTCGAGAGTAAACGGAGCAGCTCGATGCGTCCGGGTCATTTATTAACGATAGAAATCTACGGCAGCCTGTTTTTATCTCCCCATTCGCACATGCCGTCTAATATGGGAATAAGTGACTTTCCACGTTCTGTAAGGCTGTATTCGACCTTTGGCGGAATCTGCGGGTATTCTTTTCTGTTTACCAGCTGGTCTGCCTCTAATTCCTTTAATGTAGAGCTTAGC
>CATJJD010000240.1 GCA_949740385.1 uncultured Lachnospiraceae bacterium | reverse complement strand
GCTCTCCTCCAGCACGATCTCCATATGCTTCTCGTCCGCCTTCGGATAAATGCGGTTGACCGCCTGCAGAATCGTATCAAATACCGGCGCCGGAACCGGCCGGATCTGAATCATCCCCGTCTCCATCCTGGAAATCGCAAGCAGCGAGGACGTAAGCTCTTTCAGACGCACAAGCTGGCTGCTGCACCGCCCGACAAACTCCTCCCTCTCTGCGTCTGTCAGCCCGCCCCTCTCCAGTATGTCCACACTGGCGGAAAGGGCCGCAAGCGGTGTTCGCAGCTGGTGGGAAATGTCTGTCACAAGAGCCTTCGTCTCCTCCTTCTCCCGCGCCGCCTCCTCCCGAAACAGCGTCATCTGCTCCGCCAGCGACGCAATGCCCAGCTCATCCAGATCCGAGAGCTTCTCCGCCTTACCGTAACACCCTTTTCGCAGAAGCGCCAGCTGTCCGCGCAGCATGTCCCGCTCCTGTTTTCTCACGGACTGATTCCTGCGGACAAGCCTGCAGACAAACAGTGCGAAAACCAGAAACAAAACGCTGCTTCCCGCAAAAGACAGCATACAGTTCTGTACAAAAACCCGCCGCAGGGCGTCCCGATACGCGCCGTTATAGCCCAGCTCCTGAAACCGCTTCGGTATCTGTCCCTCTTCCTTCTTCGGTATCCCCTTCTTCAGTATCCCGACCGCCCAGGAACCCGCATCTTCTGCCGCAGCCGCATCCTAGACGCGCTCCAGCTTCTGCCTGTACTCCCGGTACTGCATGACGCAAAAGCCGAGATTGACGAGCAAAAACAAAATCACAAACACGGCCCCCCAGGCCGCCCGCTCTCTTCGACTCATCCGCTGTCTCTTCCTCTCACGATCTGCCCTCGCAGGCCTGATTCCAGAGATAGCCCAGCCCCCGTACATTTTTAATATACTGCGGCTTCGACTTATCCACCTCGATTTTCTCCCGCAGACGGGCAATGTTTACGGCTACGGTGTTCTCCTCCACAAAGCTTCCGTCCACCCCAAAGAGCTGCTCCAGAATCTGATCCTTTGAGAAAATCTGTTTGGGATGCTCCAGAAGCAAAAGCAGGAGATGCCACTCGTTTCTGGTGAGGGACACCTCATGTCCCCGCACGAAAACCCGCTGTTCCTCAAGCCGCACCTCCACGTCGGCACACACAAGACTGCGCCTGTTTTTGCCGGTCATCCGCTCAAAATAAGCCTGCAGCTTTAGGGTGAGCACTGACAGGCTGAAGGGCTTTGTCATGTAGTCGTCCGCCCCTGCGTGATACCCCATCACCTGATCCGGCTCCTGATCCAGGGCGGTCAGACAGATCACCCAGACATCCGAGCGTTTCCGCACCCAGGAAATAAAATCCAGCCCGCTTCCGTCCGGCAGATTGATGTCGCAGATCAAAGCGGACACCGGATTTGCCTCAAACAGCTCCCTGGCCTCCCGGATACAGCGGGCTGAAAGGACCGTATATCCCTCCCGCTCAAGGGTGAAGGCAATTCCGCGGCTCACGCTCTCGTCATCCTCCAGCAAAAGCACTGCGCTCATGGCAGATCTCCCCCGTCCGGGTCTCCGTCTCCGGTCTCCTGTCCGCCCTTTTTCCACCAGCTCGGTCTCGGCCACCGGCTGCGCTGCTCCAGCACACAGTTGATAAAGCCCCCGGCAAACAGCACGTACATGCAGCCGTACAGCCACACCATAATGAGGGCCACCAGCGTCATCGTCCCGTAAAAGGTGGCGTAGCGGGTAAATTTATCCACGTAGATCGAAAAAATCGCAGAGAAGATAATCCAGCCCGCCGCCGCAATGACTGCCCCCGGAATCTGTTTTTTAAACCTCTGCTTCCGGTTCGGCAGGGCGATATAGAGCACCCAGAAAAACAGAAACAGCACCGGAATGCAGATCAGCATACGAAAATGCACCAGCCCGCCCCAGATCGGAATCCAGTCAAAGAGCCGCTCATAAATATAGTTGCCGAACACCAGCAGTCCCAGAACAAGCAAAAGCATCAGAGCGAACACAACGCTGTAGATCATCGCGTAGACCTCACGCAATACAATATTTCGTGTCTCCCGCACCTGGTACATGGAGTTGAGCCCGTTCTGCAGCGAGATGAATGCCTTTGCGCTCAGAAAAACCGCCATGATGATCGTCAGAGACAGCCTGCCGCTGCTGCTGCCCTCGTAGATTTCTGTGGCAAAGGTCGAGATCAGCCCCCAGAAGGATTCCGGGATAAAGGACATAACCCAGGCCGAAAACTCCGCCTCGGTCAGAGGCGTTCGGTCCAGAAGCGCAAAGAAAAACATCAGAAACGGGAAGAAGGACAGCATCAGAAAAAATGCCGCCTGACCCGCATACGCCGAAATATCCCGCTTCGAGACCGCGTCCGTTAACACAGTCGAGATCTCCAAAAGTTCGCCCGCCTTTGATTTCTTTTCCAAATCTGCCTCCTTCGCCGCCTGTCACACTCCCGCTGTTTCTCCCGTGCCGGCGCTTCTCTCCAGAATCGCATCCACCACAGCGGCCGCCACATCCGCTTTGCTCATCAAAGAGAGCTCCTTACAGCCGTCCTCCGTGATGATCGTCACCACGTTCGTGTCCGTCCCAAAGCCCGCCCCCTCTGTCTTAAGGTTATTCGCCACGATCATGTCCGCATGCTTCTTTTTCAGCTTTGCGCGGGAATTTTCCAGCATGTTTTCCGTCTCCATGGAAAAACCGCACAGGAACTGTCCGCTTTTACGGTGCTCCCCAAGCCAGGCGAGAATGTCCTCCGTGCGCTCCATGGCAAGAGACGCACTCCCTTCCTTCTTCTTAACCTTCTCGTCCGCCGGATTTGCGGGACGGTAATCCGCCACTGCCGCAGCCTTAATGATAATGTCCTGCTTTTCGGCCAGCTCCTTCACCGCAGCGGCCATCTCCGCCGCAGATTCCACCGGAATCACCTCCACAAAGAGCGGCGGCGCAATGGCCACAGGCCCGCTCACAAGCGTCACCTCCGCCCCTCTGCGCATACAGTTCTCCGCGATGGCGTAGCCCATCTTACCGGTGGAGTGGTTGCTGATATAGCGCACCGGGTCAATCCGCTCTCTGGTTGGCCCCGCCGTAACCAGCACCTTCTTTCCCGCCAGATCCTTCGCACAGGCGAGATGCCGCATAATATAAGCGAGCAGTGTCTCCGGCTCCGGCATCTTCCCCGCGCCGGTATCCCCGCAGGCCAGATAGCCGCAGGCCGGGTCAATCACCTCAAAGCCGTAGCGCCTCAGCGTCTCCAGATTGTCCTGCACAATGGGGTTCTCATACATGTTGGTGTTCATCGCAGGGGACACCAGCTTCGGGCATCTGCACGCCAGGATCGTCGTTGTCAGCATGTCGTCCGCAATGCCGTTTGCCATCTTGCCGATCACGTTGGCCGACGCGGGAGCCACAAGAAAAATGTCCGTCTTTTTCGCCAGAGAAACGTGCTCCACGCTGTACTGGAAATTCCGGTCGAAGGTGTCCACCAGGCATTTGTTCCCGGTCAGCGACTCGAAGGTGATCGGGTTGATAAAATTGGTCGCGTTTTTCGTCATAATGACAGTCACGTCCGCGTGCAGCTTAACGAGGGCGCTGGCCAGATTCGCAATCTTGTAGGCGGCGATGCTGCCCGTGACGCCCAGCACTACGTTTTTTCCACTTAACATATCTCACTCTCCTGTCTCTGTCATTTCCGGTTCAAAAGGCCATATTTCCTGCGCCTTACATGAAATCCCGCGCGGCCTTCAGCCCGCAGCACGGCCCGGCCGCAAGGACGGCCCGGCCGACGGCCTTTCCCATCACATGGGCGGCGAGAGGACCCACAAGATTCACGTCGCTTTTTACCTTCCCTGTGGAAAGGGCGTAGATCACGTCCCCGTCCGCCATCGTGTGCACCGGGCGGATGGCCCTGGCGTAGCCGTTGTGCGCCATGGAAGCCACCCTGCAAAGCGTGGATTTGTCCATTCCGGCGTTCGTTATGATAACGCCCAGCGTCGTGTTGCCGGTGAACAGATTCTGCATCCCGGACATGTCCTCAAAAAACATTTCCTCCGAACCCGGGAGTCTTCCGCTCTCGTCCAGCGTGCCCGCAAGCTCTCTGCCGGATTCGATATCGTAAATATCGCCCAGCGCGTTGACGGCCGCCACCGCGCCCACCTTCAGGTCTCCAAGCCTTACCGCGAAGCTTCCGATGCCGCTTTTCATGCAGCAGGAAGCCCCCCGGTACTTGCCGACCGTGCAGCCCGTGCCCGCGCCCACATTGCCCTCCTGCATCGGCTCATATGAAGCGTTCTCACACGCAGCGTAGCCCATGCGCGGATCGGGCCTTGCATCCTTACTCCCGATCTCCAGGTCAAACAGCGACGACTGGCACACCAGCGGCACCTTTGTGACGCCCACATCAAATCCGATGTCCCGCTCCTCGAGATATTTCATCACGCCGCCAGCCGCGTCCAGCCCGAAGGCCGATCCTCCCGACAAAAGCAGCCCGTGCAGCCCCTTTGCATCCGCCAACGGGTCAAGAAGCGGCGTCTCCCTGGACGCCGGGCCTCCGCCCCTGATGTCCGCGCCCGCAGGCGCCTGTTCGTCAAATAAAAACACCGTACAGCCGGTCATCCCTTCCAGATCCTGCGCATGGCCGATACGAAATCCGCCGACTTCCATAATGTTGATTTCCTGCATTGCAATCCTCTCCTTCTTCTGCCTTCCGCCGTATCCTCATATATCCAAAAAGGCGGACCATGTCCGCCTTATATTCGTTTTCTCGCATCCGCTATGCCTGCCGTCTGTTTTTTGTGACAAGCCAGAGCACATTGCAGACCGCCGATCCGATAACCAGACAGGCCGCCGCCTCCAGCACTGCATTGACCGCCACAAGGGCAAGCAGCCATCCGAGGAATACAGGTCCTCCCTTTCCGGTGTAGCCGTAAGCCTCCGTCAGGTACGGCTGGAAAAGAAACGCCATGAAGGTTAAGTACAGAAGCGTGTTGGTGACCGGTGCCGCCACAC
Source organism: uncultured Lachnospiraceae bacterium (assembly GCA_949740385.1). Taxonomy (GTDB): domain Bacteria; phylum Bacillota; class Clostridia; order Lachnospirales; family Lachnospiraceae; genus Roseburia. The sequence continues at coordinate 5,712 of CATJJD010000240.1, read as the reverse complement.
AGGATACGGCGATATTGAATGCCCGCTTTTTACACACCCTTGACATTCCCGCAAATACAAGCGCCGGGACAAGCCCCACCAGAATCCGCGGTACAATACAGCAGACCGCCGTTGCGAAGGGCTTTACGCTAAAGAGCATCGTCCCGAATGCGTCCATGCCAAAGCACTGCGCGAGGCTCGTCAGTCCGAACACCCCTCCCAGAAAGGCTCCCGCCTTCGGCCCGAGAAGAACCGCCCCCACCGCCACCGGTACCACGATAAATGTGATGGACTCCGCGCCGATTTTCAGGTAGCCAAGCGGCGTATACGCCATCAGAATGACGATTGCCGTAAGAAGTGCAAGCTCCGTCAGATATGTGACGTTCACCCGCTTCCCCGGCGCCGCATGGGCCGTCTTTGCCTTCGCTGCTTCCGTTACTTTGATTGCTTCCATATGAAATTGACCTCCTACTACCGTTTCCCGCTTCGGGAATACAGTGTATTTTATTTGCTGTCCCCTCCGCAGCCAATGAAACGCCCTCTTTGGAATAACCTCCGCGTGCGCGGTCAGTTTTCGTCCGAAAAGCGGTTCTGTGCAGAAGAAACATAAATATTATAAAACATGAAGAGAGGGTTGTAAAGAGATTTCGTCAGCACGGTTTATCAATATATGTCTGAAATTCAGCAGCGCCTGTAAATATCTCCGCCAGGAATGACCCTCCTTCCTGTTTACGGTATATCAATTATAACAGAATAAGCGGCATTTACAAGCCGCTTATCCGAAATAATCTGTAAAATTAAGGGGCAGTCACCGCAGGCTCCATTCGGTAATTCTCCGCCTGGGACTCAAACAGCTTATAATACAGACTGTCTGTCTTTTGCATCAGATGCTCGTGGGTGTCGAAATCCGCCACTCTCCCGCCGTCGATAATCAGGATGCGGTCGCAGAACACGGAGGACGACATGCGGTGGCTGATGTAGATCGCCGTCTTATCCTCCACGAGGCTGTTGAATTTCTCGTAAATTTCCGCCTCCGCGATCGGGTCAAGCGCCGACGCCGGCTCGTCTAAAATGACCATCGAGGACTCCTTGTAGAGCGCTCTTGCAATGGCGATCTTCTGCCCCTCGCCGCCGGACATCTCAATGCCCTCCTGGTCGTACTCCTTGCCGAAGCGGCTTTTGATCCCGTCCTTTAAGCTGTCAACCTTCTCCCTGAGTCCCACCTGGTCCACCAGCTTCTGAATGCGCTTCTCGTCGGCGTCCGCACTGCGGCAGGAAATATTTTCCGCAATTGTAAAGTTAAACAGCCGGTAATCCTGAAAAACCGCGGAAATTTCCTTCATGTACGACATATAGTCGTAGTCGTAAATATTTTTGCCGTTGATCCGTATCTGGCCGCTGTCCGGCTTGTACATCCGGCAGATCAGCTTCACCAGCGTGGACTTGCCCGCGCCGTTTAAGCCCACAATGGAAATTTTCTCCCCCCGGGAAACGGAAAAGCTGATGTCGGTCAGCACCGGCTTTTCGGCCTTCGGGTAAGTAAATGTCACATGGGAAAACTCCACCGTCTCCACCGGCCCCGCAAAGCTCGTTCCGCCCTCCGGGGTCGTCTCCTCCGCAAGCGCCATGAACTCCATGTACGGGTCCAGGAAGGAGAGCACCTGCATAACCATAACGATACTCTCTCCGAAGCTGAACACGGACGTTGTAAAGTTGATGGCCGCCGACACGTACATGGTCAGAGCCCCGAGGGTGAGCTGACTTCCGAAACGGCTGCTCACCGTGCGAAGCCCCACATACGCGTAGCAGATCGCCGCCACCGCGTCATTTACAATGCTGGCCCCGCCGAAGCTCTGCCCCTGCTTCACGTACATTTCCTCCATGTGGTCGAAAATCTCCAGCGTGTAGGATTTCGTCCGTTCCCGAATCATATCGCTCATCCGGTAGAGGCGGATGTCCTTCTGAAATTCCTTTTTCACATGCAGGCCGTAATAGTAGCTGAACTTCCGGTTGTAAGGAATCAGGTTTGACATCACCTCCACAAGCTTCTGTGACATATTCCGGTACAGAAGAAGCATCACGGCAACCGCCGCCAGCAGCACCACAATCATCACCGGCCCGAGCGTCGCGATAATCACGAGAAGCCCCGCCAGAGACAGCGCGCCGCTGAAGGTTTTCGACACGCACAGAACAAGATTTGCAATGCAATCCTGATTGCTGATGGCAAAGACCGCGCGCTCCTTCAGATCCAGATAGTACGGGTCCTCCAGATACGAGTATTCCAGATTCATGATTTTTTCCGCCATCTTCTTATTCATCTCGTTGCGCAGATAGTCCTGCTTTGCCTCCAGAAACCGCTGGCACAGCTTATCCAGCCAGGTCATGCCCACATTGTTGGCGACGAGCAGCGCCCCAAAACAGAGCAGCAGTCCCGCATCCCTTCCCCCCAGCAGCTCATCCACCAGAAATTTCGGCAGAATAATGTTGAGCCAGAGCTTTGCCGCCGCAAAGACCGCCTGCGCCGCCAGAAGTACAATGTATCCCGGCGCCGCCTGCCACGCAAGTCCCAGAAAACTGCTCAGTTTTTTCATACTGCCTCCTCCTTCTTAAGCTCGCTCTGATAATATTTCCCCTGCACCGTAAACATGCGCCAGTACTCTCCCTTTTTCTCCATCAGCTCCTCGTGGCTGCCGTACTCCCGCAGTCCGCTTCGGTCAAACAGCGCGATTTTGTCGCAGAATTTCGTGCTTGCCAGGCGGTGGGAAATGTAGACCGCCGTCTTCCCCTTCACCATATTGCTGAAGCTCTCGTAAATCTCCGCCTCCGCCAGCGCGTCCAGCGCCGCGGTGGGCTCGTCCATAATGACCATCGGCGCATCCTTGTACAGCCCTCTTGCGATGGACAGCTTCTGCCTCTCCCCGCCGGAGAAATCCGTCCCGTCCTCGTCGATCACCTTGAGCATCATCTGATCCAGCCCCTTCTCAAAGCCCCGCACCTTCTCACCGAGCCCGACGGAATCCAGCACCTCCATAACCCGCGCATCCTCCGTTTCGGCTCCGTCCGTCACGCCTCCCGTCACATTTTCCCGGATCGGAAACGCCAGCACGTTCACGTCCTGAAAAACGGCAGAGTAAAGGCCGTACAGGTCCTGCTTACGGAAACGGCGGATGTCGATGCCGTTGATGTAAATATGTCCGGCAGTGGGCTCAAACAGCCCCGTCATCAGCTTCACCAGCGTGGATTTGCCCGCCCCGTTCACGCCGACAATGGCAAGACGCTCTCCCCCGTGTATCGTGAAATTCAGATCCCGGTAAATATAGTCGTCGCTGCCCGGATAGCGAAAATCCATGTGCTCGAACACGATTTCCAGCGGCCCTTCCGGCTTAATGATCTCCTTCCCCTCATCCTGCAGGTTCTCGTCCATCAGCCGGAACAGATCGCCCACATACTGGCCCTCGTTCTGCAGAAATGTCACATCCTCCCCGAAGGTCAGCATCGCGGCCATCAGCGAAGTAATCAGCGCAGCGTACATGGTAAAAGAGCTGATGGGCATTCCCTGAAGTGTCCGCACAATTAATATGCCGTACATCAGAGCGGTGGTCACAAGCAGCGTCGCAATCCCCAAAAGCCCAAGCAGATACTCGTGTCTTGCAAGCTTTTTTACAAGCGCATTCAGGCTTTTGATTTCCGTCTCGTAATTCATGAGAATCCGCTCTCTGAAATTGTAAATACGGATGTCCTTTCCGAATGTAAAATCGTGGGTCGTGTCATAGTAATATTTTATTTTCCGCTCGTCCTTCGCCCGCTCCTCCTTTCTCGCATAGCGGTAGCTGTGATTCTGTCTTGACACCCACATCATGACAAGCACATGGGCCACAAGCGCCATCAGTATAAAGGGACTTAATCCCCCGGCAAGAACAAGCATTCCGCACATGGTCACAAGATTTGCCGGAATGCGGCAGAGCCTGTTGTACATCCCCTCCATCCCGTTCTCATTGTTGCTGCAGGCGCTGGTCGCCCGGTCGTTTTTCTCCCAGAAGGAGGCGTCCTCCACGTACCGGTAGTCCATCTGCATCAGTCTCGCCCCCAGCTGTCCCAGGTAGAGCGTCCGCATGCGCATGTTCCGCACCTGCATCCGGTACAGAAGCTTCTGTGCCGTGTAGCCAATCGCCGCGGCAGCTGCCAGGTAGATGCCCATGCCCGCAATCAGCCTGCGCTCCACATCGGGCCCGCCCGCCTCCAGTATGCCGATCGCAAACTTCGGCAGTATAATCGCCAGAAACGGATAGATTCCCGCCACAACGGCATAGCCCGCAGCCCTTACAATCTGCGACGGATCTTCCTGCCTCATGTTTTTCATCAGCCGCCGGATCACCGGCATCGTGCGGTATTTCTCCGGCTCCTTATTCCCCTTTTTTGCTCCCATAAACAAAATCCTTTCCTTCCTGCTTAAACCGAACTGTCTTTCAGCAGTATAACAGACGCGGAAGGTAAAGTACAGGAGCCTGAGGCGACAGGTAAAAATTGCAGTGTGAAAGGTTGCGAAACGGCACTGTGAGCTGTCAGGAGAAACTGGTAAAGCTGTCTGTCCTGACAACGCTGTCCGCATGAATATAGACATCCATGCAGGTAATTCCATCCTTTTCATAGACGTGCTCGAAGCAGGAAATGACACCCTCCTTCGGTTTTTCGCGAAATCCGTTTACCTGCAGGTAATCCATGATTCTCTTGTAGGCGTTTGGTATGCGCTCGAAGGCAGCCGCAAACGGATCATAGACCGTTATGACCGCATATTCCGCCTTCTCCTGGACCGCGTATTCCACCCCCGGGCAGTCCGTCTCAAAGCCCTCCGGCAGAATGTACCCTGCCACGTACCCCCGAAGGCCGAACCGGTTCTGCAGCTCGTAGGAGACATACGGGAAATCCCATCCGATCAGCCAGGCATCCGGGCAGCTCTCCAGGAGTCCGGACCGCTTCGCCCATCTGCCCATGTACGTGTTAACGTCATCCTCCGGGTTCGGCGTGATCATCTCGTACCTTGCCATGCGAAATGCGTCCATGGTCTTTCTTGTAATCTCCGAGTAGATCTCGTCACAGGCGGCCAGATCCGTTTTGACCAGAACGTCCAGCTTGCAGGAAAACACCTCGCTCAGAGCCACAAGCTTGCCCAGCTCCGGGACGATCTCATCCGCCTCCCATCTGGATACGGTCTGGCGGGAAACCGACATAATCTCGGCAAACCGCTCCTGCGTCATCTTCTTTTGCTTTCTCAGATACTGAATATTTTTTCCCAGACTCATGCTTCTTCCCCTTTCGGCAATTCCTTAGAATTTCTGTATTCGGCAACACATTCATTATTGCACAGGAAAAGAGAAAACAAAACCACGTATGAAATGCAAATTTTGCCGGGGATGTAAAGTGATGCGTTACAGTGCGGAAAGGAACAGAAAATTTGTAGGAAACGGGTTTCCCACATTTCCCACAAATAAAATCGAGTATACAGGCATTGGCTTTTTATCTGATTTGTATGCAGCACACATCAACACCTGTTTTCAATACTGTGCTGTAAGATATGCTTGATTATTCCTGTAAGGCATCATGTTTTTCTACCACATTGATAAGTACATTATGCTTCTTACTGGTAAATCCTTCTACGCAGCCTCTATATCGTGTATAAACATACTCATAAATCTGTTGGCGGTACACCGAAATACTTACTTCGTCATAACATTC
>CATJJD010000239.1 GCA_949740385.1 uncultured Lachnospiraceae bacterium | reverse complement strand
GCCAGCCACATCTGCCGCACCCTTCCCTTCCTGCATCTGTTTTTATCCACATTTATTTTTATTATGGGGGATTTGCCGCAAAAAATCAATGTCGGGATTCACATTTATTGACGAGACGGCGGATATTTATTATAATGGCCGTAAATTTCTACGACTGCATCACGCAGCAGGAAGGAGGCAGGCCGTGAATTACGACTGTCTGATTATCGACGACGAGGTTTTGCTGGCGGACAGCACGGCGGAATACTTCAATCTTTTCGGCGTATCCACCGCCGTGGCATACAGCGCCCTGGAGGCCAAAGACTTTCTTGGCGAACACAGCGCTCTGCTGATCCTTCTCGACATCAATCTGGACGACAGCAGCGGCTTTTCCCTGTGCAGAGAGCTCCGCGAAAAAACCGACATTCCCATTCTGTTTATCTCCGCCCGCACAGGCGACAACGACCAGATCATCGCCCTCAGCATCGGCGGCGACGACTACGTGCAAAAGCCTTACTCCCTGGCCGTACTCCTCGCAAAGGTGAAGGCCGTGCTCAAGCGCTGCGGACAGTCTGCCGGCGCGAAAGGCTATTCCGACGGCAGACTGTCTGTGGACTACGAGGCAAAACAGGTGCAGATCGGCGGGAAAACGGTGCGCCTGACCGCTCTGGAATTTCGGCTTTTATCCTATCTGATCCGAAATGAGAACCGGGTGGTCTCCAAGCGGGAACTGTTTGAGAATGTCTGGGAGGACCGGTTCACCGGCGACGGAACGCTCAACGTGCACATCCGGAAAATCCGGGAGGCGATCGAGGCGGACCCGGGCAATCCCGCGTATGTCGTCACGGTCTGGGGCGACGGGTACAAATTTGTCGGAGGAAAGGGCCATGCGTAAAAACGGTTTTCTCATCGCTGTGATCGTCCTTCTGGCCGCGGAAATTGCTGCCCTGTGCCTGTTTTTGGCCCACGATGCCAGTCACGCGCTGGATGCCGTCGCAGTCAACGAGATATTGCACGCCGTAGAGGAAAACCCGGATGCGCCAGAGCCCTCCTCCCACGAAAGCGCTCCCGACTATGTAGTGCTTGACGCCGACGGAAACGTCCGTTTCCGGACAAAAACGGGACTTTGCGAGAGCATCCACGACGCCGTCGTGCACCGGGATACAATACTCGACTTCGAAACGCCGGAACAGAAAAGCGGAAAGATTATTTTCTATAACGACAGCGTTGAAAGTCTTAATATGCATAAAAAGACAATTACCGCAGTCTTTTTATGTGCTGTTTTTGTGCAGTGCAGCCTGTGCATCGGATACATGATATACCTGAACCGCACCATCATAAGGCCTTTTGAAAAGCTTAAGGACTTCGCCGAACGGGTCGCCTGCGGCAATCTGGACGTCCCCCTTTCCATGGACCGGAAAAATATTTTCGGCGCTTTCACGGAGAGCTTTGACATTATGCGCTGCGAGATTAAGCGTGCGCGCATCGCCGAGGCGCAGGCGGCCGCCGACAAAAAAGAGCTTGTCGCAAAGCTCTCCCACGACATCAAAACTCCGGTTGCCAGCATCAAGGCAGCCTCCGAGGTGGGCGCAGCCTTAACCGGCGACGAAAAGCTCCGGGACAACTACACGCAGATTATCCGAAAGGCGGACCAGATCAACGCGCTCGTTTCCAACCTGTTCTCCGCAGCCCTGGAGGAGCTGCAGCAGCTCACCGTGACCGCAGCAGACCTTGCCAGCCGCGGCCTCGCTGACATGTTAAAAGATGCCGACTACCTGCACCGGGCCGAAATTCCCGCCATTCCCGACTGCCTGCTGCACGCGGACCCCCTCCGGCTGCAGCAGGTGTTTGACAATATTCTGTCAAACTCCTACAAGTACGCCGACTCACCGGTACAAATCACCGCCGCCAGAGAAAAAAACCGCCTGGTCATCACGGTGGAGGACTGCGGCGGCAGTCTGGATCCGCAGGAGCTGCCCCTCATCAAAGAGAAATTCATGCGGGGCAAAAACGCCGGCGGCATCGAAGGCGCCGGACTCGGCCTCTATATCTCGGACTATTTTATGAAGGAGATGAACGGGGAGCTGCTCGTAGAAAACGGGCAGCACGGACTTCGCGTGTCGGTTTGCATCGCGCTGAGCTGACAGCGCCTGAAATTTTCACACGACCTTTCGAACACGACCTTTTGAACAGAAATAAATCTTGCTCATGACGGAAAAATATGTTATATTTTCAGCATGGGAACCACAGAGCCAAAGGCGGCTTTACCCCTCTTTTTTATTCGGAGGGTTCCGGTAACCCTCCAGACGAAAGAAAGGAGGGTTATGCAATGTATGTTACATATCAGGATTTAATCCAGTTTGGAATATTCATTGTCGCCCTTGTCAGTCTGTTTTATCAGATTTACAGGGGAAAAAAGAAATAGCCGCCACTACTCGCAATAGTGACGGCCTGCCTCTTTTATGAGGTAAGATCTAACATTTGGGGGTAAATCCGCTTCTGTGGTTTCCCTCCTCTTTATTTAATATATCACACCTCCACTTTACTTTCAAGTCTTTTCAAAAAAACCACCGACACAAAATTTAAGACTTTTTTAAGAACTGCATAAAGACATTTAAGGAATAAATAAATAGAATAGAGCGTGCAAAAAGGAGGATCGCCATGAAAAAAGCCATTTTAAAAGCCGAAAGCTTAAGTAAGTCCTTCTCCAGCGGCGGAGCCCTGCAGCACGTTTTAAAAAACATCGACCTGCAGCTTTGTCCGGGAGATTTCACCGTCATTATGGGGGCCAGCGGCGCCGGGAAATCGACGCTTATGTACGCGCTCTCGGGAATGGACACGCCGACGCTCGGCACAATTACTTTTGGGGACACCGTCATATCCGGCCTAAGCCAGGACGCCCTCGCGGTATTCCGCCGCAGGCACTGCGGTTTCGTCTTCCAGCAGATTTATCTGATCGAGAGCATGAGCGTCATGGACAACGTGCTCACCGCCGGACTTCTCATAAACAGAGATAAAAACGCCCTGATTGCGCGCGCCAGAAAGCTCTTCGCCGCGGTGGACATTTCCGAGGCAACCCAGAAAAAATTCCCCACACAGATTTCCGGCGGAGAGGCCCAGCGGGTCGGAATCGTGCGGGCCTTAATCAACGAGCCGGAAGTGCTCTTCGCCGACGAGCCGACGGGCGCTCTCAACTCAAAGACAGGACTCGATGTCCTCAACACGCTGACAGCCTTCCATGATCAGGGCCAGAGTGTCGTAATGGTCACTCACGACATCCGTTCCGCCCGCCGCGGAAACCGCATCCTCTACCTGAAGGACGGCTCCGTCTTAGGGGAGTGCCGGCTGGGCAGATACGTACACGGCGACAGCAATCGCCACGAGAAGCTGAACGCCTTTCTCTCGGAAATGGGGTGGTAATATGAAAAAAACCGTTCTGATTGCACGCGCGAACATGCGCAGAGCCAAAGGACAGACCGCTGCGATCACGGTGCTGATTCTCGTGGCCGCCGCTATGTTAAACCTCTGGCTTATGCTGTCCATGGACTACCGGCAGAATTTTGACCGCTGCCACGACCGGTTAAACGCCGAACACGTAACCCTTGTTCTGAACGGGGAGGCCGACGGACTTACAGACTTTGTTGCAGAGACGCTGGACGCAGACGCCCGGACCGATCAGTACACCATGGAAGACTGCATATCAATGGTCGGCTCCCTCTTCTGCAACGGCGGCGAAATCAACAGCGAATTTGTCATTCTGAACCGGCATACCGCAGAGAACCGCCGGATCGGAAAAGTGGAGATCACAGAGGACAGCGAATACACAAGCGGCGTCTATCTGCCGATACTCTACCGCTCCGACAGCAGTCTCACCGTGGGAAGCGAAGTCGACATCACAATCGGAAGCCACACCGGGCGCTATACCGTATGCGGCTTTTTAAACAGCGCCATGCTGGGCTCACACAACTGTTACATGTGCACGCTGATCTTTACGGACGACAAATACGAGGAGCTGGAAAAAATCGGCTGCGCGCCGAAGTCCACACTGGTGTCCGTGCGCATCCGAAATCTGTCCGAAAACGAGGACTACGAGGCAGCGCTGAAAAATGCCGTTTCCTCGCAGTTTCCGCAGATTCGCACTGTCAGCAACTCCTACAGCCTCGTTTCCTCCTCCCGCTACATTTCCCAGATGATCTGCTCGGGCATTGTCAGCGCAATGGCATTTTTTGTGGCGCTGATCGCCCTGGTGGTGATCGCCTCAAATGTGATCAATTACGTGCAGGAGAACATGAAAAATCTCGGGGCACTCATGGCAGCAGGGTACCGGAGCCGCCAGATCATCGCCGTTCTGCTGCTGCAGTTTTGGGGCATTGCGGGCATCGCGGCAGTCGCCGGCATCGCGCTCTCCTACGGTCTGTTTCCGCCGATCAACGCAATGATGATCGCCCAGACCGGCATACCCTATACGCCGCACTTTCTGCCGGTTCCGTCTGTGCTGACGCTCCTTCTCATCGTCGGCTCCGTGGCTCTTGCGGTGTTGCTGTCCGCCAGACGCATCCGGCGGATTGAGCCGATCCTTGCGCTGCGGCAGGGCGTACAGACACACAGCTTCAGGCGCAATCACGTCCCTCTCGAGAACACCCGCGCCCCGCTGAATCTGGCGCTCGCGCTGAAAACGACCCTCTCGGGAATCCGGCAGAACGTAATTGTCTGCACCACAATGCTCGTACTCTCCCTTGTGGTGGTCTTCTCGGGGCTTATGGTGGAAAATGTCATTGTGAACATGGACCCATTCATCAATCTGATTGTCGGGGAGACGGCCGACTCCTGCATCAATGTTTCCATAGCAGATGAGGAGCGCTTTCTGGAAACAACCGCCGCCGATTGTCGCGTAAAAAAAGCGTACCTCTACAACTCCATCGAGGTACGCCATGTGGGCGCCGTCGCACTCACCGCAACACTGTCGGACGATTTCACCGAAGTGAACAATCCGAATGTATGCATCGAGGGACGCTTTCCGAAATATGACAATGAGATCGCCGTCGCCGCCAAATATGCCGGGGAACACAATATTCAGATTGGAGACGAGATCACCATGACCGCCGACGGCAACGAAGCGGACTACCTGGTCTGCGGCTTCACCCAGATTTCCAACAACCTGGGCAGGGACTGCCTGCTGACCCGGGAAGGCTACCTGCGCATGGGCGAGCTCTCCTCTGTAAGCTACTACATCAGCCTGACGGAAGGCACCGACATCGACGCCTTCAACGAAGAGCTCTGCAGCCGGCTTGACACGAACGCTTCCATCAATATTCATTCGGCTGTGGAGGCCTCCGCCGCCGTCTACGTCACACTGATGACCATTATCGTTGCTGCCATACTGATTCTGAGCGTGCTCATCATCACATTTGTGCTGTACCTGCTTGTGCGTACCATGCTGACAGGCAAAAAGCGCGACTACGGCATTTTAAAGGCCATAGGCTTTACGACCGGGCAGCTCATACTGCAGACCGCGGCCAGCTTTATGCCGGCAGTAATTCTCTCAACCGCCGCAGGGCTTGTGATTAATTCCTTAATCATCAACCCGCTGACCGCGCTCTTTTTAAACGGAATCGGCATTGTCCGCTGCACGTTCACCGTTCCGGTCGGCTTTATCGCAGCCGCGGGCGCAGGGCTTGCGGCCCTTGCCTTTGGCATTGCCTGCCTGCTGTCTTTGCGCATTCGAAGGATTGCCCCGCGGACGCTTCTTTCGGAAGAATAACCTACTCGGCAATTCTCATCCGCTCCACGACACTGCGCTTTCGCATACTGCGCCCCGCAATGTACGGAATTACCGCAGCCAGCCCCACGAGAATCGGAAGGCAGATCAGAATCGGAAGACAGGTCGGGCGATAGGTGAAAAACCATATTTCGCCCGCCAGCGCTTCCACCAGCGCCCCCACAAAGGCATAGTTGGCAGCCACGACAAACGCAAAGGTGAAAAGCGCATAGATCACACCCTCCCAGACGAGCATCGCCGCAAGCTGCCGGCCGGTCATTCCCACGGCCTCCATCATGGCAAACTCCTGTCTGCGGGCAAGCATTCCCGTCACGATGGCGTTGACAAAGTTTAAGATCCCGATCAGCGCAAGGACAGCCGCAAGGGAGCCGCCCACCAGATAAAACATGCTCACAAAGCTGTCAAATTCGTCCAGATAAGTCTGCTTTGACACCATGCACAGACTGCTCGACTTCTCCACGTATTCCCGGACTGCGGCGACGGTCTCCTCAAACCGGTCGTCGTCGGCCGTAAGCACGGAGTACATTGCTCCTTTCTGCTGTGCGTGGTCTCTCACATCCTCTGCCGGAACAAACACGTCAATCCCCAAAAGGCTGTACTCCTGTGTCGACATCGGGTACGGCATCTCCGCAAGGGCCATCACCTCATAGCTTTTTTTCGTTCCGTCCAGAAACTCCACCTCGACGGTATCTCCCACCCGGTAAACATCAATATGACTCTCAAAGTTCGCATAATCCAGAATCTGCGCCACATTGACAATCGCATAGCTGCCGGACGCAAACTTTTCCGTGTCAACCGTTCCCTCATACGGCTCCAGATTTTCCAGCACAAAATCGTCGACGCCGTAAAGCTTCATTTCCATCAGCCCGCTTGTCTGATAGTACTCCAGCGCGTCCTTATAGATCGGGTCAAAATTTTCCAGATTTTCCAGCAGCTCTCCTGCTGCTTCCGGTATTGCGCACTGGTTCGACTGCATATAAATATCCGAATGCTTTACGCCTTCCAGACTGCCGATAAATGCAAGGTCTGCCTCGCTTACCCCGTTTGTATCCCGGTCCGGCATCGCAAAGTTCCGCATACTGGAATCCTGCACGCTGATGTCGCCGATAATGCTGCTGGAGATAAATTTGTCCGCGTCAAAGCCCTTCACAATGGCGTACACGCCGTTCACTAAAAGCAGCGACAGGGAGAGGGAGAGCACCACGACAACCATCTTCATTTTGCTGCGCCCAAGTCCTGACCATGCCATGCGAAAAGGCGTAACGCGCCGTCTCTTTTTGCGCTTCTTTTTTCCGTCGTCCCTCACCGTGTAGGAGACAGCCTCAATCGGCGACACCTTCGCCGCCACCCGGCAGGGCTTGCTGCAGCTGAGCAGTACCGTTAAGAGGGTGAACAGCACCGAAACCGCATAGATCAGCGGATGCGTGGAAAATACATAACTGTTTTTTGCATATGTCATCGTGCCGACAATCACCGGAAATATAACAGACGCCGCCAGTGTCCCCGTCAGAAGGCCGAGCGGAATGCCGATCAGGCAAAAAACAAGGCCCTGCATGCGCACGATCCGCCGCAGCTGCTTCCCGGTAGTTCCGACGGTCTTTAACAGGCCGTAGCTGTGGATGTCCGCAATGACATTGATATAGAAAATATTGTAGATAATCAGGTAGCCGGCCAGAATCGCAAGAAGCGCCATTCCTCCCGCAGTCAGTATCTCCTTCGGCTCCACCGAGCTGGTGCTGTACGCCCAGTTTACTCCGACTCCGGTTGTCTTTGGGTCATAGCCGGTGCGCTCCAGCAGCGCTTCCAGCTTTCCCTCAATGTCAAAGCTGTTTTTAAAGTCAAAGTCGATGTTCCAGTAGCCGGTGAACCTGTCCTCCGCCTCAAATGAAGGAACCGAAGGGGTCGGCGCAATCTCGTCACAGTACTCCCGGGACACAAAGCACATCTGCGCCATGGACACCGGATCGCCCTCCCAGAAGCCGCAGAGTGTAAATTCCTGCGTCACCGTCTCCGTCCCGACTAAACCAATCAAAAGCTCCAGCGAAATCTTCTCCCCCAGCTTATGCTCTGCGCCGAGCTTATCCAGCACAATCGTGCTTGCCGCGATCTCGTACTTTTCCTTCGGCATGGCGCCTGTCGTCGGCTCGCTGAAGCATGACCGGGCATTTTCGTCCGTCGCGTAGTACACCTCTGTCTGCACGGCCTTAAGCTCCTGATTCACGGCCATCCCCAGACTGATGCGGTACGTGGCGTTCACAACCTCCGGGTCGCTTTTTATAATGTCATAATCTTCCGGCAGCATCTGCTTGAATCCGGCCATGGAGCTTCCTCCCACCTGCCGCATAGCGGCGTTCTGGGATGTCTCGTTTAAGCTCAGCGCCACGGAAAAAACGGTCGTAAACATGGCGGATGTCAGAAGGATCGCCAGCAGTATGACGATATTTTTCTTCTTATTTTCCCGAATAGTCGCCATTGCAATTTTTCGGATTACGGAATTGTTTTTCACCTTACGCATAGCTCTCACCGCCTTTTGCGATCCGCCCGTCCTCGATGCGGATAATGTGATCCGCCATCTGCGCGATCTCTTCATTGTGGGTGATCATCACGATGGTCTGGTTAAAGCGCTGTCCTGTGACCTTAAGCAGTCCCAGCACATCCTGACTCGTTCTGGAATCCAGATTGCCGGTGGGCTCATCCGCCAGAAGGATGGCCGGCTTCGTCGCCAGCGCCCGGGCAATGGCAACTCTCTGCTGCTGTCCGCCGGAGAGCTGGCTCGGCATACTGTCGGTCTTTCCGGAAAGTCCCAGCACATCAATTACGCTCCCCACGTATTTCTCGTCGACGATGTTTCCGTCCAGCTCGATGGGAAGAACGATATTCTCGTACACGTTCAGCACCGGAACCAGGTTGAACGCCTGAAACACAAATCCGATTTTTCTTCTGCGGAATATCGTCAGCGCCTCATCGTTCAGGGAAAATATGTCCTTGCCGTCCACAAACACTTTTCCCTTCGTCGGCCGGTCCAGTCCGCCCAGCATGTGTAAAAGCGTCGACTTGCCGCTTCCGCTCGTGCCGACGATCGCAAGAAATTCTCCCTGCTTCACCGACAGATCAACGCCGTCCAGCGCGTGCACCTGCTTTTCCCCGGCCCCGTAATATTTCTTTAAGCCGTCTGTTCTTAAAACTTCCATATGTTTTCTCCTCTCAGATTTTCTGTTTGCTTTTCTTACTTAATAAGATAGCACGACAATCTAACCGTCTGCTTTCGAGAATCTGACAGATTTGAAAGATTTGGATTTACCGCGGCAGATACACCTGAAACCGGCTTCCCGCCCCGGCCTTCGACACAACCTTAATATAGCCGCCCTGTCCTTCTACAATCTCTCTCGCAAGGTAGAGCCCCACGCCGACGCCCTCTCTGTCGTGCACCTTCGCGCTCCGGTAAAAGCGGGCAAATATGTGCGGAATCTCCTCCTCCGGTATCCCGATTCCGCGATCCGCAATCTCAACCCCTGCAAACAGCTCGTAGCAAAAAACCCGGACCGCAACCTCGCTGCCGCGGGGAGAATATTTGACGGCGTTGTCCAGTATGTTGCCGAGCGCCTCCGGCGTCCACTTGCGGTCGCAGCGGACCGTGACTGCGCTCTCCTCGTCCGTCTCCGCCATGCGGATGCTCACGCAGTGCTCCAGCGCACGCTCCTCTCCCGCCGCGCACACAAGCTTTGTCAGCGCCGTCAGGTCACAGGGCTCCGGCGCAAACTGAAACACGCCGGATTCCAGCCGTGAGGTTTTCACCAGCGACTGAATCAGAAATTCCAGCTTTCTCGAATACGCCAGAATCTCGTCCACCATGCCCGCGCTGGCCGCATCCAGCGGCTGCTCCTGCAGCAGCTGGCCGTAGAGCTGAATGTTGGCAAGGGGCGTTCTCGTCTGGTGGGAAATATCTGTGACCAGCTCCTTGATGCGCTTCCGCTCCTCCTCGATTTTGCGGGCGGAATGCCTGGACGCGGCCAGATAACGCCGCCATTTTACCTCGAGCTTCGACAGCTCGCTCTCGTCGTAATCCGACTCCTCGAACTCGCCGGCAAGAGACCGCTCCAGCATTTCGTTGATGCGCTGATACTCGCTTCTTCGCACGCTTCTCCTCATTTTGCCGTCCCTCCCGCCTTCTCATTATCCTTTGGCCCGGGCGCACTCTGCCCCTGCCTGCGCACCTGCCAGGTGTAACCGATTCCATACACCGTGTGAATGTATTTGCACTCTGCCGTCTCCAGCTTGTCCCGAAGCCGCTTGATCGTCACCGAAAGCGCGTTGGCGTCCACAAACTGCGCGTCCTGCCACACATAATCCAGGAGCCGCTCCCGGCCGATGGTCTGCCCCGCATTTTCCACCAGAATGTACAAAAGCCGCTGCTCCGTCCGGCTCAGCTCCACCCGGCTGCTGCCCCTGCGGAACTCCATGGCCGCAAAATCAAACTGCAGTTCTCCTGCCGTGTAAATTTTTCGCCCCGCGCTCTGCTTAAGAATTTTTTCCACCCGAACCCGCAGCACCATGAGACTGAAGGGCTTTGTCATATAGTCCTGCGCCCCCAGCTCCAGCCCCGACACCTCGTCCATCTCGCTGTCGTTGGCCGTCAGAATCAGCACCGGCACCTGTGAGCGCTCCCTGAGCCTGCGCAGATAGTCCAGCCCGTTTCCGTCCGGCAGGTTGATGTCAAGAATCACCAGATCCATCTGCTCGATATTTTTCGCCTCGCCCAGCGTATAATAAGGATGGAATTCGTATCCCTCCTTCTGCAGCGCCAGCACGATGCCTCTGTTTAATCCGATGTCATCCTCTATAATCGCAATTTCCGTCATACCGCTCTCTCCCTCAATCGTTCCATATTGCATGAAAAATTATATCACCGGAATACGCCGTTTTCTATCTTTTTTTCGAAATATCGGCCTCCGATTTTCCGCCCGAGCAGTTAAATCACGACTTAACAGTTCAATTTACATAGTTTCGTCCCCGCCGCACATAATAACGGAATCCGACGGAACATTCCTGGGACTGCTCCTGCCACGGGTCACGGTCTGACAGGGACGGAATACTGCCGGATAATCCGGCCAGCGGAGACCTGACAATCAAAAACAGATAATTTTTTGCAGTACCACCTCCTCTCGTTGACAGACGAACGACGTACCGATATAATCTTAAAAAACTTATGAGAGGACGGAGGTGACTGTCCACGACTCTGCAAACCTGTCTCGACGGAAAAATATTACCGGATACCGGCTGCAGGATTTTGCATCTCTGAAAAACCAGATGATCGATTCGGAGCGCAGTGGTTACGGCACAGAATTGTCAGATATTCTGCTGACATTTGAAGAGCAGACCGCTGTCGATCTCTCCGTCATTACCGAACGCTTTTGGAATATGTTCATTGTTGATGCCTTTATCGGAAACTGGGACCGCCATAATGGAAACCAACACCTTATCTCAGCGATCTGCAGCATCGTTTTTACCTGACTCTCCTGACGGAATGGAAACGTCTGATTCTGGACTTTTCACTGGAAGCTCTTCAAAAAAATTAAAAATGTGTCAACACTTCCCTTCTCCAATCCGTTATCATAGTGAAAGCCACAGAGGAGGAAGAGCGATGGTAAACCACTTATACGGCAGCTACTATAAAGAGCTTGTGCATTTTGTCACAGCGCTCACCCACAGTACCGCGGCAGCGGAGGACATTGTGCAGGACACCTACGTGCGTGCGCTAAAAAATGCCGATGTTCTTGAAAAAATGGACGACAGCCAGTGCCGGGCGTGGCTCTATCGGACCGCCAAAAACCTGTTTGTCGATCATTTTCGAAAACAGAAGCACATGGCCTCCGACACGGACGAGGAGACAATGGCCGCGGCAGGCTTTTCGGAGGACGATCTGAGCGAAATCGAGGTGGGACAGATGCTCTCTCTTCTCTCTAAAGAAGACCGCACCATGTTCTGGATGCGCTACATGGAAGGCTACAACGCCACCGAGATCGGCGAGATTTTCGGCCTTCCGTCCGGCACCGTCCGCTCAAGGCTCGCTCTGGCACGGCAGAAACTCAGCCGCCAGTACCAAAAATCCATACAGTAAAAGGAGAGGGAATATGAGTAAAAAAACATTGAAAATCAACTGTGAAACCTGCGATGTCCGGGGAATTTCAAAGGAAATCCTGGACGCCTACAAAAACATCCGCATCAACACGGAATGGCTGATCAACAACAAATCGGCTGCCGCACTGATGGCGGACTACAACGTGGACATCCGCGCGGAAAATATTATGAGCCTGCCGGACGGCCAGACCAGAGCGTTCAAACCCGTCAACGGAAAATGCCGCCTCACGAAAAACATGTTTTCGACGCCGACCTGCATGACGGTCAACGGTGTGGTCGAGGTAGACAAAGATGCTTTTGAAGGAGAAAACCAGCTGCTCGGCATCACCGTCAACGGCGTCATCAGCTACCCGGACACCATAACCGCCTCCCTTCCGCCTATGACCGTCAACGGCCTGACCGAGGTCTACCCGGGAGACTGCACCAGGCTGCCTGCAACCGCAGTGATTGACCGGCTGTTTGTTCTGCGGGCCAGAGCATCCCGGTATTTTTCCCGGAAACGCGTGCTGATGCTGGACACCTCCGCAGACATCGCAAAGCTCGTTGAAAAAAAAATCGAATTTTTGACAGGGAAAGCATATATTGCGGCATCCCTGCTGGAGGACGCCGTCAGTCTCTTCGATGAGTCAACCGATCTCGTGGAGCTGCCCGACGGCACCGTCTACCTGTCCGACTGCACTGCCATCACCGCAGACACCCTCCGCAGACATGGCGGAAAGCTCCTCCTCACCGACGATGTGCGCATCACCGGCCTTGACCCTTATGATCTTGCAAAGCTGGAGAGCCTGTACGTGTCCGGAACCGTCTACGCGGACGAGGCGGCGGCGGAGCGCCTGTACGCCATCGGCCTCTCCCCTGAGACAAAGCTTTTCCTTCTCCGGGGCGATATGATTGCGGACCGGGGCGATTATTTCCTCTCAAAAACTCAGCTGGACGACAGCCGTGCGCTGGATATCTGTAACTGCGGCCGGGTGAAGCTGGATGCAGACATGGACTCCGACACGATTCGCGAAAAGCTCACACTCCGCGGCTGCGGCATGGTTGTGTGTGCACCGGAGCAGCGGGCCGCCGTGGAGCTCTGTGCATCCGGCTGCGGAAAAATTGTCGACTCTTCGAATCAGGCGGACAACGCGGATGACAGCACAGCCTCCGATTCGGAAGAAATGTCCGATACCCAGGTAATCTGCGCGGAGGAGTACCGCTTCTGAAATTGTTAACTTCTTCCTTAACTGCAGAGGCCGGGGCATACACGCCCCGGCTTCTCTTAAACAAAAATTGTTACGCCTGTTCTTCCTCCTGCTCCTGCAGCTTCGTCTCCAGGTCTTCGGTCTCCGAATGCAGCGCATCCGGCTCTTTCTCTTCCGGTACAGCATTCTCTGCGGATGTCTGCTGGTCTTTCTGCAGCTTTTGAATGCGCTCCGCCAGCTCTTCGATGGACTCTTCTTTCATCGTCTCATAGCCATCCTGGTACAGCTGATCGACAGCCGTCTGACTCGCCAGCTCCCCGATAGCATCCGCTGCCCGGCTGGCATAAACCATATTCTGGTTGCCGACGCGCTCTCTTCGAAGCTCCCGGACGTTTCGCATTCGCTCCAGTCCGGTGCTCAGATTCTCGCGCATTGCAGCCAGAGACTGGCCCCCGTTTTTCAGAAATTCATCGACTGCGGCATCCTTTTCTTCCTCGGAATTACCGCTGCCTGCCAGAACCTGGTACACCGACTCCAGCCCGTCGCGAATATTTCCGTCGCAGTCTTTTGCCGCCTTAAGATTCTCCTGCGCTCTCTGGTAAATCTGATCTATCGTATCATCCATTGCCAGCTCTGCGCGAAACGCCTGACTTTTGATTCCGCGCCCGATGCCGGCAATCTCTTCTTTTCGCTCCTCTGCGCCCGAAAGCTCCTGCTCCTTTGGCTCCGCAGCAACCTGCTCCGGTTCCTCCCTCTGCCCTGCAGATGCCGAATCCTTCTCCTCGCGGTCATCCATCGGTTTAAATGATTCCAGCATAATCGCAAGATCACGCATTCCTCTTTCCGTCTCCGACTTCACCTTCGTCTGCTCTTTCGCAAGCTCCTGCGCTTCCTGCTCCTTTTTCTGATATTCCGCCTGCTGCTCTTCCTTCAGCTGACGAAGCTGCTCAAGCGCTTCTGCTTTTTCATCGTCGGTTTCCTTCGTCGCCTTAGCCCCTGTTCTGTTAACCACATTGGCTCTTTCGTCAATAACTCCCATAACAGCTTTCACACGCCTGTCGCCGGTTTCCGCTTCCTGTGCCGGTTCGGCAGGAACCGCTTCCTGAGCCTGCTGCACCGTCTCCTCCGTCTGCAGGCCGCCCTCCTGCTGCGACAGCTCCCACTGACGGTATCCCTCCTTCGAGATGTGGAGCGCGCAGTAAGCCTCCTCCTTTGGCATAATCTCCGGTACAAGCTCCTCCGGCATCGGCTCCATGGTTCTTCCGATGCGCCCCGGCTCCGTGATTTCTGATATGGCACTTCTGATTCGCATGATTCTCCCTCCCTTTAAAAACAGTTATCCGCGTGTTTGATTAACTCACTGGCGCTCTATTTCGACATCAGCTTTTCCAGCAGTTCTTCCGGGGTACTTGCTGAAATTCCGAATTCTTCTCTGCACCCTGTATAATTTGCATAATATGTGGCGTTCGCATTTCTGTCTAACTTCACTCCAAAGCGAAGATACATGTATTCCCCCTCATAATTCTTCTCCACCTCTTTCATATTGCTTACGGCAGCGTCAACCTTATTCATTTTTTCCTGCAGCTCCCGCTTCTCTTTCTCAGACATCTCATCCATATTTTGGATCAGTTCCAGTTCCTTTAGCAGTTCCACCGGCATCGTCACATTAAACTTCGTGCCAAATCTCCATGGAGTCGCATCCTCTTTCTCAAAACAGTCGTCGTAAACATCTATGCTCGTGTCATGGACAGAATCGGAATAGCGGGTTTCCAATGCGGTTATCATCGAACACTGTCCCGTCACCGGATTTCTCAGGTTGCCAGCCGCATCAAAGCACCTGCGCCTGAACCAGTCATACCGAATATCTCCCACTCCTGCCAGCATTTAAATCCCTCTACTGTACCACTGCCTCCATATTCCGTACATTTTCTTAAAAAAGCCTCCGCTTTTGCATAAGTCTCCGGTTCATCCAGCCGCATCAACGGATAGGGGTTTTCAGCAAAACTGCTCCTGTTCCTTTTCCAGTCAAGCGCGTCGATCTCGAACTGTTCCCTGGCACTGGTCACGCCGGCCTTTTTGAAGGTACCTTCCTCTGTCCGATTCTTAAGCTTTGCCTTCGCTTCTTTTGAAATATTCAGAATCGTATCTACGGTGTTCGCGTTATCTGCCCGGTCAACACCCGGACTTTTAAGATTATCTTTTTTTGCATTGCGAATTTGAAACGCAGACGATACATTCGATCCCCTGCGTACTAAAGAATCCATTCTTATACTTTTTGACATTTTCATCCCCTCCTGCCACATCCTGAACATATACTCCGATGCTATAGCTAATCCCCATAGAGACAAACGTCCTTTGCATACCCGTTCACCCGCTCTTCCTCAGAAATATTCACCTCCATATAACGAATTATGGATACGAGTATTGCCCGGACCTTCTCCCACTGCTGCGGACGGGTTTCCAGAAGCTTCTCCATACTTAACAGCATGTAAGTGATCTCCTCACTGCTTACACACTGCTCCTCTGACAGCGGTTTTGGATAACCGCGCACGGTCCGCGCAATCGCCCGAACCATCAGCTGAAAATCGGCCTGCATGTACCCCTTCCAGAACTCCACAAACTGCCCCTGCAGCGCTTCATGAAACTCCCGCGAATGTGCCATCTCAGAATCCCAGTCCTCTCTTCGAATACTGCCATCCTCGATCTTTTTTAACATGTCTTCCTTCCAGCACAGATATTCATATTCCCCTTCCGACAGCATCGTCATAAAAAGCTGTGTGGATGCACCCAGCCGCCGAACCAGCATATCAAACACAAGCCAGTCGGGAAGCTCTCCCCTGTTTTCCAGGTTCGATATGGCCCGCCCTGTCAGCAGATTTTCCTCCAGCGCCTCCTGCGTGAAGCCTTTTGCCCTTCTCATATCGGCAATCAGCTTCCCGAACCCTTTGCCATTTCTGCCTGTTTTCCTGCTCTTTTTGTCCATAACAGCCCTCTCATTTCCTATATATCCATACAGAAAGAGGAGCAGATCATTCCGACAGCTCCTTACTTCACAGCGTTATTCCTCTCGGGAAACGAATAATCACCCGATCCGTTAATAATAGCATGTTTGCTTTTATCTGAAAAGGGACAGATCACTTCTGACGATTCCGATTCGATATTTCAAAATCCGCTTTTCCACTTTAGTTACTGTCGTGGGCGGTGTGGTTTGCCACCTCATCAGCAAATGGCTGGACAGACATGACAGGGACAACCGATAACCTGGTGGGTACTTTACCACCAGAAAAGGAAGGAAGAATCCCCAAAGGAATTCTCATAATAAAGTGATAAATTCATCCGGACTGCAAACCTTTGT
>CATJJD010000238.1 GCA_949740385.1 uncultured Lachnospiraceae bacterium | reverse complement strand
TGTTTGAAGGGCTTGACATATTGAAGGAAGAAAAGTATCGCAGTCTCCAGGGCAGATATCCGGTAATCTTCTTAAGCTTTGCAGATGTGAAAGAAACATCCTTTGGAAATGCAAGGGATAAAATCTGCCGCATCATCAAAAGCCTGTATGACAGATATTCAGCTTTGCGGGATAAAGTGGCGAAACAGAAAAAGCTTCCGGATATTTTCGATGAAATATCAACAACAATGGGTGATTCCGCAGTTTCTTATTCTCTGAAAGCCTTGTCGGAATTCCTTGCGGATTACTATGGGAAGAAGGTCATCATTTTACTGGATGAATATGATACCCCTATGCAGGAAGCTTATGTGTACGGTTATTGGGATGAAATGGCGGCATTTGTCCGAAGCCTGTTTAATTCCACCTTCAAGACAAACCCGTACATGGAGAGGGCAATCATGACTGGCATCACGCGGATAAGTAAAGAGTCTGTTTTTTCCGATCTGAACCACCTGGAGGCAGTCACATCTACCTCGTGCAAGTATGAGGCTTCCTTCGGTTTTACGGAAATGGAAGTATTTGCCGCCATGGATGAATTCGGGCTCATGGACAGGGAAGAAGTCCGCGCCTGGTACGATGGTTTTACTTTTGGAGATACGCGTGATATCTATAATCCATGGTCCATCATCAACTATCTTGACAAGCAGCGGCTTGCCGCTTACTGGGCGAACGCCAGTTCCAATACCCTGGTCAGTAAGCTGATTCAGGGAGGGATACCGGATATAAAAATCATTATGGAAGATTTACTGCAGGGGAAATCTTTCCATACGACAATCGATGAGCAGATTATATTCAACCAGCTTGACCATAATATGAACGCTATCTGGAGCCTGCTGCTGGCCAGCGGCTATCTGAAGGTGGAGCATGTTGCGTATGATGCACGCGGAAAAGCGGATTATGAGCTGCGGTTGACAAACCGGGAAGTTCGGATGATGTTCGAGCGTATGATTGACGGGTGGTTCGCTGAATACACCCCGGACTATAATGCCTTTGTAAAGGCCCTGTTGTTGGGCGACAAAAAGGCGATGAACATCTATATGAACAGAACAGCCCTTGCCACTTTCAGTTTTTTTGACTCGGGAAACAGGCCTTCGGAGGCTTCGGAACCGGAGAGATTCTACCATGGCTTTGTGCTGGGACTGATGGTTGACCTGGCAGACAGATACAGCATTACATCCAACAGAGAGAGCGGATTCGGACGATATGATGTCATGCTGGAGCCAGGAGACAGGGCTGACAATGCTTTCATCCTTGAGTTCAAGGTGCATGATCCGCAGGAGGAGCACAGCCTGGAGGATACCGTGGCTGCAGCCCTGAAGCAGATTGAGGAGAAGCGTTACGCCTGTACTTTGGAGGAGAGAGGAATTCCGGCAGACAAAATTCAAAAATATGGCTTTGCTTTTGAAGGGAAGAAGGTGTTGATTGGCTAAGACAGCATGCGATATAGCCCAAACATTAATCTGACATCAGCCCCACAAAAATATGCGGAAAACAACTCTGTTGACAGCATGGAAAATAGAAGTCAGTGCTGCACATGAAATATTTCAGTCATGGATACATTTTTAATATTGATGTGTTTCTGAAGAAATGTAAAGGATGAATGGAGAATATCATATGACTGCCAGAAAAACATACATGGATCAGGTTATCCGGGAATTGTCAGTTGCGCAGAACGAAATTGAATTTCAGTGCAGGCTGGGAACTTATGATGACGTCCATTACTGGGAGGAAATCGCAAAGGGACTGCTCAACCGGTGCTATGGATTGCAGCTGACAAACCTGAATGAAGAGAAAAAGAATTTTCCGGGAATTGATCTGGGAGACAGAGAGCGTGGAATCGGAGTGCAGGTGACAGCGGAAAAGGGAAGTGCCAAGCTCAATGAAACGATTCAGACTGTGATCGGGAAAAAGGTTTACGAAGAGTTTCCGCATTTAATGTTTTTCATTCTGGGCAGGAAACAGAATAAGTATACGGTGACACAGAGTGGGCAGACCCTCCTGGATTTTGATGCGGATAAGGATATTCTGGATTTTGAGGTTATACTGAAAAAATGTCAGACGATGGAACTGGAGTGTCTGAAAAAGATTGCGGAATTTTTGACAGGAGAGATTTCCGGGGGCGGAGCTTTTGGGGACGGGAATGCCAGGAAGGAGGAGGCTTACCGCAAACATCTGCTGTCAAGCACAGACAGCATTCTTATTACAGGTATGGAGAAGAAGCTTCCGATTGAACTGGCATGGATACAGCTGAGGCTTATGGATGAGGAGGCGCTGCAGGAATTCAGGGAAAAAGGAGCGGCGCCCACGCCCGGACA
>CATJJD010000237.1 GCA_949740385.1 uncultured Lachnospiraceae bacterium | reverse complement strand
CGGTCCATCTTGTTGATAAACGTAAAAATCGGGATGTGCCGCATCACGCACACCTTAAACAGCTTGCGTGTCTGAGCCTCCACGCCCTTGCCGGCGTCAATCTCCATCACCGCGGAGTCCGCCGCCATAAGTGTCCGGTACGTGTCCTCCGAGAAATCCTGATGCCCCGGCGTGTCCAGAATATTGATGCAGTAGCCGCCGTATGCAAACTGAAGCACCGACGAGGTAACGGAGATCCCCCTCTGCTTCTCGATTTCCATCCAGTCCGACACCGCATGCCTTGCAGTCGCCTTCCCCTTCACGGAGCCGGCAAGGTTGATCGCCCCGCCGTAGAGCAGGAACTTCTCGGTCAACGTGGTCTTGCCGGCGTCCGGATGGGATATAATTGCAAAAGTTCTTCTTTTTTCAATCTCTTTTTTCCAATCGCTCACAATCGTTCCTCCCGCGGCGCACACTGCCTTTAAATATCACAGTAAGAACTATTGTACATGAAACGCTATGTATTTTCAACGAATATTTTACTGAATCGGTGTAATTACGATATTTTCCGCCGCCATGCCGGTCTTTCTCTTTACGATGTCCTCCACCTGGGCCCGCTTTGCGTCCGTCACCTCGCCCATATCCAGAACCACGTCGCAGGTGTCCTCACCGATGCTGACCACCACGTTCGTAAAGCCCTTCGCCTCCAGCATCATCTCGGCATTCGCCTCCTTCTCGGCGATCTCCGTCAGAGCGATCATCTCGTTTAAGGCGTCCTGCTTCTGTGCCTCCTCAAGGCTCTCGTTATCGATAATCGACTGGAGCATCTCCCGGTTTTTGGAGCGCACCTGCTCCCGGTTCAGCTTCACCTGCGCGGCATAGTCGGAGGCCGCCGTGCCCGCGCTGGTCAGCACCGTCTCCCCGGGATTGTCGATCTCATCCGTCTCGGTGGACATCGTCTCCACCATGTCCTCGTCGCTGATTTCAAGGGCCAGATCCATATCCGAATCCGCGTCCGCCTCCGCGCCCTGACTCAGCACATCCGTGTTGGAAACAATTTTTGCCTCGTCGTCCGCCCCGGCATTTTTCCTGTCATAGCTGACGTAGCCTGCAATCGCAATGAGCACCGCCAGCGTGGTAATGACAATCTGATTTTTATGAAACACTTTTTTCACCGCTATTCCTCCTGCACTGACATCTTAACTACTGTTATCTTATGCGCCTCGATCTCAAATAATGACATAACCGCATCAGAAATATCCTTAACGACCTTCGCGTTTCCGGCCCCTTCCGCCACCACCACAATGCCGGCGACCTTTGGAAGCCGCTCCATAATCACGCAGGGGACCTCCCCCTCATCCTTTCGGTACACAACCGTCTCCTCATCCCTGCTGTCCCCGTCATTTCGTACATTTTTGTCCACGTAGATGCGGCCCTCATCCGCCATCGTGAGCATAACCATACACTCCCCCACGCCGTCCACCCGGGTAAGGAGCCTGCCGAGCTGCTCCTCCAGCTGCTCCTTATAGTCCTCCTGCTGCTCATCTGCCGCAGCCTCCTCATCCGCGTTTTTCTGCGGCGCGTCCCGCCCGGGAAGCTCACCGGCCGGAATCGCGATAATCAGAACCAGCGCCCCGATCAGAATCAGAATCAGCCAGTCCGTCCTGGTCCTCCTCCCAAACAGCCCCCGCGCCGTCTCCCGCAGTCTCTGCCAGTCTCTCATAGCTCTCCACCCCTCTCTCACACTCCTCAATGATCTGCTCCATGCGCTCCCTCACCTCGCCCTCTCTCTCCTCCCCGAGAAGCCCAAGAACAGGGCGCATCAGTATCGCCACCATCAGCACGCCGATAAAAAACTGAAAGTATTTCCGGTAATCCTCCTTCGGCGTCAGGTAGGAAAACAAAAACAGAATAATCATAAATATAAAGTAGTCTTTCACAAATGACAGAATCAGATTCATACGCCCTCCGGATTCAGTAGATAAAGCTCGTCGACGCGCTGATCATGGAGATCGTGATAAAAAACAGCATCATGGCGTTTATAACGATTTTCAGATACAGCGCGCAGCCTCTGGCCGCCCCGTGCACGCACTCCCCCAGCCGCCGGTCGCAGAAAGGCTGCAGCAGCGCGCAGATCAGCCGGTACATAACATGAAAGCAGGCGACGGACACCGTGGGGGCCGCGCACAGCACCGCAAGAATAATGAGCGCAGCCGTCCCCACACTGTTTTTAATCATAATGCCGCAGCCCACAAGAATTTCCCCCGCCGCCCCGAAGGTGTTTCCGACACCGGGGATGGCCTGCATCGTCTGAAACATCCCGTTTGCCGCAAGCCGGTCCTTCGCCGGCGCAAGGAGCGACTGGACCACTCCAAGGCCCACCACGCCCGCCACAGCCACCTTTAAGGCCACCTGTATGCCGCTCTCGATCATGTCCGCAAGCCTTGACAGCCTGGCCTCCTCAAACAGCCCGTCCATCATAAGCAATAACACAAACACATGCACCCCCGGTATAAACACCGTCTTCATGGCCAGCTCAAGTAGATAGATCAGCACAAAGGCGATCTCGAAAAAGATGCCCGCCGAGGTGCCGTTCCCCGCCACAAGAAGGGTGGTGGCGTACACCGGGATAAAGGCCGTCATAAAGGAGAGCATTTTCTGCACGCCGGACTCCACCACATCGGTCACAAGCCAAAAGGAATTGAGCAGCAGCAGCATGACCCCCGCATACACCGCAAAAAAGCTCATATCCCGCACGTACCCCTGTCTTGTGACAAGCACCTTTCCAAAAAGGGCAAACAAAAGCGCAACCGACAGAATCTGAAAAAACATGGGCCTTGCCGCCCGAAGCTCGTAGAAAAACAGATCCAGCACATAGCCGCCCAGCGCAGCCGCCCCCTCCTTCCCGTTTTCCCCGGTGAGAAGCGTCTGCACCAGCCCGGAAAAGGTAGTTTTCTGCGGCAGCTCCCGCGCCGTGTAGTCGTCCACGCCCCCCAGGTCCAGCTCCTGAAGAATCATGGAAATATAGTCCTCCTGCTGCTCATCCTGCCCGGCCGAGACAACAGCGGGACACCGGAAAACGAGCGCGGATAGCAGTAAAACGAAGGGCAGAATTCTACGCAAGAAATCCATCCAGCACCTCCATCAGATAGTAAAGCTCCGGAATGCCAAGCGCAATGACCGCAAGCTTTGCAAAAATCTCGATCTGGTTCGCAACGGCGGAATGCCCGGCCTCCCGGCACAGCGACGCGGAAAAATCGGCGATGTATGTAATTCCAAGCATCTTTAAAAGCGGAAGCAGATAAGTCTCGTCGATGGGCAGCCGCTCCATCACCTCGTTCAGAAAATCCGCGATGGCGGTCAGCTGCGCCAGCGCGTAGAAAAAAATCATGACGGATGCCGCGATCACCACAAGCAGCGCGTAATCTGCGCGCTCTCTTCTGATAGCTGCAGCAAGAAACACCGCCGTAATTCCGATCAGTCCTATTTTTAAAATGGTGCGCTCCTTTCCCGCTCTCTCACCGTCTACAGTGCAAAGAGCGTCTCCATTGTCTCAAACAGCTCCATAATATAGGGCAGCACCCACATCAGCACAATGACAAGGCCCGCGAGAGACAGAAGAAACGCCTGCTCGTCCCTCCCGCTGTGCTTTAACACCTGGCAGAGCACCGTCACCACAATTCCCAGCGCCGCAATCTTAAATATTATCGCAATACTCATGTATCTCCTCCCCGTTATAGCAGAAATATGACAAGCAGCACGCCGCCGAGCATTCCCACCGGCAGATACACCTTCTGCTTTTGTGCAAACTGCGTCCGCTCTCTCAAAAGCCACTCCTTAAGCCGGACCGCGCTGGCCCTTGCGCACGCAATATTTTCCCTCTGGTCCGTCCCAAAGAAGGCATTTCCCGCGGCTAAAAGCATCTCAAAGAGCGCCTCGTCCAGGTCCAGACTGCGCCTCGCGTCCGAAAGCGCCATTTGCCAAAGCTCTCCCCCCGTCGGACACTGTCTCGCCCGGACGAGAGCCAGAAGGCTGTCAAGGAATTTTTCCACCTCCGGCTCCGGGCTTTTATACCTGGCAAAAAAATCCGAAAGCCGCAGCTTTTCACAGCTTAAGCTGTACTCCCAGCCGCTCAGCAGATGGACAAAGGCCATGACCGTCCGCTGCCTTTTTTTCTGTCTGTCATACCAGCAGCCGAGAAGCCCCGCGCAGCCGGTCAGAATGAGAACCGTCCCCGTCAGCTTATCCATATGCCCTCCTCCCTGCCGGGAAAATACAATATGATCTCCCTCTCCCCCTCTTCATTTCGCACAAGGCGTACAAGGCGCCAGCTTCCGTTCTCAAGAAGCGCCCCAAGCTTCGGCTTCTGATACACCTCCTGCTTTGTCCCCGCATGGACGGTGCCAAGAATGCTCACTCCCGCCCCGGCCGCCTGCATAAGCGCCCGGTAGTCGGCCTCGCCTCCCAACTCGTCCACCGCGATCACCTCCGGCGACATGGAGCGCAGCAGCATCTGTATTCCCTGCTCCTTCGGGCAGTTGTCCAGCACGTCGGTCTTTGGCCCAAGATCGTTCTGCGGCACCCCCTGGTGGCAGGCCGCAATCTCCGAGCGCTCGTCCACCACACCGATTTTAAGCCCCCTTAAGCCGTCCTCCCCCGCGGAAAAAATCCGGATACAGTCTCTTAAAAACGTGGTCTTTCCCACGCCCGGCGGCGCAAAGACAAGGGTGTTGTAAATATGCTCCCCGTTCCGCAGGTAAGGCGCAAGCGGCTTTGCACAGCCCTTCACCTCCCTGGCAACCCTTATGTTTAGCCCGCCGATCTGAGTCAGAACGTCGGTCCGGTTTCCCAGATCGGTGCCGTGATAGCTCACATGCCCGCACAGCCCCACCCGGTGCCCGCCCTCAATCGTAAAAAATCCCTGCCGCATCTCCTCTCTGAGCGCATACAAAGAATATCCGGTCAGATAATTCAGCATCTCGTAGAGCATACTCTGCTCCACCACCGCATCCGTCACATACCCGCTCTTCCCCAGAATCTCCACAGCCTGCCCCACCCGGACGCGGATCTCCTCCGCCTCCGCAAGCTGCCGGTCCGGTATACGCTCCCGCAGCGCAGCGGGAAAATACTGTAATAATGAAACTGCTGTCATGGCGCACTCCTTACGTCTGTATAAAAAAAGGTCACAGGAACCTTTGTCCTATGACCTATATTTATGCCTGTATTCTGTTTTTATTCCTGTTCTTTTTCCGGGAAAGCCCTTCGCTACATTCTCTCCGGCGCCGAAAATCCAAGCACGTCGATACACGTAAGAAGAATGTCCTCTGTCAGCATAAGAAGGCTGATATAGGAGCGCTGTACCTCTTCGTCGGGCTCCGCGAGAATTTTCGTCCCGTGGTAAAAGCCGTTGAACTCGTTGGCCAGCTCGTAGATGTAGGCACAGATCCTGTGGGGCGCAAGCTCCTCGAAGGCGTTCTCCATCATCGCGTTAAAGCGCGAAATCACCAGCATCAGGCTCTTCTCGCCGGCCGTGTGGGCCGGAAGAATCCCGGACCTCGCAGGAAGGCCTCCCTTCTCTGCCACGTACCGGTTTAAGATGGACCGGATGCGCACGATGGTGTAGAGAATGTACGGACCCGTGTTGCCCTCAAAGGAAGTAAACCGCTCCACATCAAAAATGTAATCCTTGGATGCCTGATTGGACAGATCCCCGTACTTGACCGCCGCAAGGGCAACCATATTTGCCGTCTCCCCTGCCTCCTCGTCGGAAATCTCCAGATTCTCCTTCTCCTTCCGGTTCTCGGTGATTTTCTTAAGCATCTCCCGGTTGATCTCGTCCAGCAGATACTCAAGGCGCATCACACCGCCCTCTCTCGTCTTAAAAGGCTTTCCGTCCTTTCCGTTCATGGTTCCGAAGCCGATGTGCACAAGCTCTGTGGACTCCGGGACAAGACCGGTCTTTCGCGCGCAGCGGAACACCTGCGTAAAATGCATGCTCTGCCTTGCATCCGCCAGATAGATAATCCTGTCCGGCCTGTTTTCCTCCATGCGCATCACAATAGTGGCCAGATCCGTGGTGCTGTAGAGCGACGCGCCGTCGCTCTTTAGAATGATGCACGGCGGAATCTCCTTCGCGTCGGTCTCCTCCTTCACGTCCACAACAAGGGCTCCGTCGCTCAGATACGCAAAGCCGTCCTCCTTCATTTTCTGCACCATATCCGGCACGTACTGCTGTGCGTCGGACTCCCCCTTCCACAGCTCAAAGTCCACGTTTAAGCTGCGGTAATTGCGCTTTAAGTCGGTGACGGACACATTTAAAATGTGGCCAAGAAGCGCCTGATAGCCCCGCCTTCCCTGCTGCAGCTCTCCCGTCGCAAGAAGAGCAGCCGCCTTAAAGCCTTCGTCCTCCTTCGACTTTGCGCTGGCCGTCGGGTAAATGTCCTCCAGCTCCGCAATCGTAAAGGGCGCCTCTGTGGGGTAAGCCCCCTCATAGCTGTCGTCGAAATAGACAAGCTCCGGGCGGCGCTCCTTAAGCTCGACGATAATCAGCCCCATCTGCAGACCCCAGTCGCCCAGGTGCACGTCGCCGATCACCTCGTGCCCCATAAATTTGCAGATGCGCTTTACGCTCTCCCCGATAATCGCGGAGCGCAGATGTCCCACATGCAGAGGCTTTGCCACGTTTGGCCCGCCGTAGTCCACAATAATGGTCAGAGGCTCTGCGGCCGCCTCGCAGCCGAAGCGCCCCGCGTCACCTGCCATATCGTTCACATACTGCGCCACATACGCCGGCGCAAGGATTATATTCAAAAAGCCGGGCTTTACCGAATTCACCTCTGCAAACATCGGATTGCCCGAGAGCCGCCCTGCCACCTTATCCGCAATCATAAAGGGGGCGCAGCTGTACTGCTTCGCCGCGGACATCGCCCCGTTGCACTGAAATTCGCACAGATCCGGACGGTTGGACAACGTGACCTTCCCGTATTTCCCGTCGTAGCCGCAGGCCTCAAAAGCGGCGGTCACCTCGCAGGCAATCGCATCTATGATTTTCTTCATCCCTTCTCTCTCCTCTTCTCTGTTTCCATATTTCGGTTTATGAGAAACATTGTACCACAGGAGGAGAAAATGTCAAATAGCTTAGTATTTCATGTACTCCCGGGCCGTGTCAAACAGCGCGTGAAGATTTTCGGGCACTGCCGCATCCAGGCTCACGTCGCAGTTTAAAAAGTAGCCGCCCCCAGGCGCCAGAATGTCGATGGCGTTCTTTACGTTAGCCACAACCTCCTCTTTTGTGCCAAACTGCAGAAGCGTTCCGCTGACGCCGCCTGCGATGGCAATCCGGTCGCAAAACAGCTCCTTCGCCCGCTTTAAGTCGCAGTTGATCAGCGTGAAAATACATTTTTTCGGCGGAAGCTCTTTGGCAAAAATCGGAAGCTTTTTGTCGTAGCGGTCCTCCAGATAAATGTGGGGAATTCCGCCGCACTCGATTACCGCCTCGATGCACGCCTTAAGGCCCGGCCAGTAGAAGGTGCGAAACTGCTCCGTGCTCATAAACATGTCCATTCCGTTGTGCACAAAGAAGCAGACGGAGCGGATAAACGGATTTTGCGCAAACTGCTGTTTTATAGTGCGCACCTGAATCCGCGTGCTCGCCGCAAGAGCCGCCAGCAGCTCATCCGGGCACTCGTACAGATCCACCGACGTATTCATAAAGCCCCGGAGCGTGTCGTTGAACACGTCGAAGGGTACGGTGGCCGCGTAGTCGCAGGCCCCCGGCCAGCCGGCCTCCTCCATCTTCTCCGCGACCATGCCGCCGGCTTCTGCCAGCTTCATCATCTGCTCCCCCGCCGTCATCATGGCGTTTAACGCCTTTTTCACCGGAGGAAGCCCAAAGGGAATCATGGCGTAGAGACCGCCCTGCCACACGGCGTTGGACAGATCCACCATCTCAAGGCCCCAAAGGGCGCCGTACTGGCGCGGAAGTATTTTGCGCATGAGAAATCCCGTCGGGTCCTCGGCGTACTCCAGGTACTCCTCCGCGCTCATGTAGCCGTCCTCTTTGTCCACCACCTGAAAGGAAGCGTTTTTGTCGGGAATCTGTCTGCCGGGGCGAAGAATAAACCGGCAGTCCAGCGTATCGAGCGCCGCTCCCGGGAAAATCGCCTGGGGGCCCCAGTACAGGTCCGGGTCGTACTCCTCGTGATAGCGCATGAGGGACGGAAGAAATTCGGCGTAGTCCAGCATCACTGCCTCCACCGTCGTCATGCCGTACAGGCGAATGGGCAGGCAGATGGGAAACGGCGCCGCCAGCACATGATCCACGCGGCTGTGGGCCACCGTATCCTCGTACAGCTTCATTCTCCGCAGAAAGTCCGGGGTCGGCACAAAAGTTCTTTTTTCATCCATGATAAAATCCTCCATATACATTTCTTTATCCTATTACAGCACATTGTTTGACAAAAGGATACGTGTTTTCTGCACAGATTCCATTTTCTTTCTATATATTTATCGTGCTTTCCGCACAATACAGGTTGCTGTTTTTACCCCTGTCCGCTATACTGGACACAGAGGAGACGACAGCCGTCATCCCACCGATTAAAAAAGGAGAATGCCGATGAAACTGACCATGTGGATTATCGCCGACTGGCTCAGGGAATACCACCCCAGAACATTCATTCAGTCGAACCGGTTCGAGATCGAATCCGTCCGACTTTTTTCCGACAATTTTACCCGCGCCCGGGGCACGCTCTACGTCGGGAAGGTCAGCGACTTCTTTGAGAGCGAAGCGGACGCTGTGATCTGCGCCCAGGGCAGCGATATGATCACGCTGGAATCTGCTTTTGTCCTTTGCGATTTTTGATTCCGGAACGGACCGCTGAAAATTATATTTTTCCCAAAAACGGCAATACTGTAAGAAACGCGCGCAACCATTGTATATTCAGCAAATCACAGGAGGCAGCATGACAATGACAACACCTTCCCCGAACCTGATCCGGGAATTTCGAGGCGACCTGCGGGAATTTAAGGAAATGACCGAAAAGTTCTACCGCAAAGAAATCAGTATCCCGGACTACAAGCATTTTTCCGGCGGCTTCGGCAGCTACGCCCAGCGGGGCGGCACGAAAAGTATGCTGCGGCTACGGCTCACCGGGGGCGAAATCACAAAAAAAACCCTGGGCTTTATCGCGGACAGCATCGAGAAATACAACATTGATCTGGCTCATCTGAGCACATGCCAGAGCCTGCAGCTCCACAATTTAAATGAGGCCCAGGTGTGCGCCCTCATCGAGGAGGCGGCGGACTTCGGCATTATCACAAGAGGAGGAGGCGGCGATTACCCGCGCAACGTGATGGCGTCCCCGCTCTCGGGCGTTAAGCCCGGCGAGCCCTTCGACGTGCTCCCCTTCGCGAAAAAAGCCGCGGACTACCTGCTGGGCTTTATCAAAACCGTAAAGCTTCCCCGAAAGCTCAAGGTCTGTTTTTCCAACACAGAGGACGACGAGGTGCACGCCGCGTTCCGGGATCTGGGCTTTGTGGCAAAAGATAACCGCACCTTTGACGTCTACTGTGCCGGCGGGCTGGGGCGCAGTCCCCTTATGGGCTTAAAGGTTGCGGAAAATGCCGATCCGCAGAAAACGCTCTACTATGTCCGGGCCATGGTGGACCTCTTTGTCACCCACGGAAATTTCCAGAACCGGGCAAGGTCCAGAACCCGGTTTCTGCAGGAGGATATGGGAAAGGAGGCGCTGCTTTCGGCTTACCAAAAAATGCTGGATGCGGCGCTGGCAGAGGGCGGGCTGGATCTGGACATTCCGGTGGACTTGCCGCCGCAGGCAGAAGGCGGGGCCGCTTCGGCGATTGCCGGCGCTGAATGCGGCAGCAGGCTTCATCCCCGGATGATTCCGCAGGCACAGCCCTCCCGCTATGCGGTGCTCTACAAACCGGCCGGCGGAAATGTGCCCGTTGCCCGCTTCCGCAGTCTTTTCAACGCCATGTCAGAGATGGAGCAGGCCGCAATCCGCATCGCGCCGACCCAGTGCCTGTACGTGATCAACTGCACCGAGGCGGAGGCGGCAAAAATCATCGAGCTGACGCCGGACAGCGCCGAAAGTCATTTTGAGTGCTCCATGGCCTGCATCGGCGCCGGTATCTGCCAGGTGGGGGCAAGAAATTCACAGGCCACCCTGGAGACCTGCATTAAGGCGGTAAAACCATTCCGTTTTCCGGACAAAACCCTTCCGGTCATTCGGATTTCCGGCTGTCCCTCCTCCTGCAGCGCCCACCAGATCGCTCCCCTGGGCTTTCGCGGCGGCGTCTGCCAGACGCCCGACGGCCCGAAACCGGCCTACGCCGTCAGCGCCGGCGGCAGCGACCGCCTGGGTGATGCCCGATTCGGCGAGGAGCTCGGGGTGATGCCCGAAGAAAATATTCCGCCTTTTCTGACGGAGCTCGGTACCGCTGTCGCCGGGGCCGGTTCCACCTACGAACAGTGGACCGCCGAAAACCGGGAAGCGTTTCTTGCGATTGTGGGGAAATATCTTGCGCCTTAGATATACTCCCAGCCCGAGTCCGTAAACACGACAAACACCGTTCCATCCTCCACCGCAATCACTCCGCTGACGGGATTTCCGGCTGCCTCACCGGAAATCCATCCCCTCATACGGATCATCATAACACTGCGGCACGAGCGTCCGGTAGCAGTAACGGTCGCTGTCACAGACAGGCCCGGTGCGAACCTCACCGTCACGCACCTCAAGCAGCAGCTCGCTGTCATCCAGATAATGACCGAGCATATGGCACCACTTCGCAAATTCGTCGGCATCATACTCGGTCCCCGGCCCCCATGTAAAAGAGGAGCCCGCAATCTGGATCAGACTGCCGCCGTCGGCAGAAGGCCGAAACTTCCGGTACACATACATTCCGGTATCCCCGCGGTTTTCCAGCGTCAGTACAAGCAGAAAACCCGGTCCGCCTCCGGCTTCCCTTCCGGCGTATACGGATTTCTGCCCCGCCGCATCCTGGTACGCATAAAAGCTGCAGAGTACATCCCCGGCCCCGTCCCTCACCAGCACAACGCCGTCCTCCCCCTGTCCGCTGTCACCGGTGTACACCTCCACCGTCTCTTTCCCCTCGCTGTCCGCCACATCCAGCTCTGCCGCATAAAACAGCGTGTAATACTGCTCCAGCGCACCCTCTCCCGCGTAAAATGCAAGCTCCGCAAGCCCTCTGCCGAAATCTGTGTCAGGCGGCGCATAGCTTCTCCCGTACACGGCATACACGGCGATCATCGTAATCTCGTGGATCTGCCCGCCGTAAAACGTAATCTGACACGGTTTTGAGATATGCGGTACCTCCCCAACCTGCTCCGCAAATTCCGCCAGGCTGACCTCCGCCGGATCAAACGACTCCGCGCTGTAATTCAAAAAGAACCTGCAGTCCGCCGCAAACACCGCGCCTTTGGCCAGAAGCTTCGCATACTCCGGCTCCTCCGGCGGCATAAAAGAATCAATCTCCCGGGTATTTTCCGCAATGCTGTTCACCGACACAATCGCGGAAAATCTTTCTTGCTCCCTGCTTTTCACAGAGTCTTCCCCGTCATCCTCCGCCGAAAAATCCGGGCCGTCTCCTTCAACAACAATACCGTCTCCGCTGTCCGGCTGCGTATCCGACCCGTCTCCGGTCGTCCCGGACACGCCGGCCTCTCCGTTTCCTTCGCTTCCCTGTCCGGGGTTCGTGGCAAACACGGCCAGCAGCACAGCCAGCGCAAGGATGCACACGGCCGCCGTAGCCGGCCGCACCTTCTTGCACCGCAGCACATTTCGGATGCGGCTCTTCGTATCTCCCGCTCCAAACGCCATCGGAAATCCGTTCCCCACAGCAGCAGCCAGAAGCGAATCCGCGTAATCCCGCCTGATATGATCCCCGAGCCTGCGCACCACCGCCTCTTCGCAGGACATCTCCATATCCCTGCCGCTGAGAAAAAACGCAGTCCACACAAGGGGATTGAACCAGTGCAGAACAAGCGCGAGAAATGCAAGCCTGCGAAACAACGCGTCGCCCCTTCGGATGTGCGTCTGCTCGTGCAAAAGCACATACTGCCGCTCCCTCTCCGCCATTCCTTTGGGCAGATAAATTTTCGGCCGCAGACAGCCCGCCACAAAGGAGGTGTCAAGCCCGCTCTTTACATAGATATTCTTCTCCTCCCACTCTGCCCCTCTCAGAAAACGCAATAGCCTCTGCCCCCGATATAACGCAGCTCCTGACAAGACAAAGACACCGAAAATCCAGACAAAAAACAATATCCACGCAGCCCTGGCCGAAATCCCGTCGGCGCGCTCCACCCACCGGGAATCCTGTCGGCCGTCTGCACGCCGGTCGGGAATCGCAGAAAAACGCTGCCCTTCCCCAAAACCGTCCGCTGCGCCGTCCGACATGAACTGCCCGATGGCAGTAAACGCGTTGTTTTTCACAGTGCTCTCACGGTCTACGCCGTCCGCCGCCTCCGTCACCGCAGAGTCCTGCGCCGCCCTCTGCCAGAGACCGATAAAGGAGAGCTTCGATTCCCAGGCAAAGGGACACAGAAGCCGAAACAGCACCACGCTCCAGAGCATATAGGAAAACACCTTCGGCGCGCGGCAGAGCAGCAGCCGAAACAGCAGCACCGCAGCAATGACAACCCCGCCGACTGCACTCATCCAGAGCAGGCGGCTCATTACCGCGCTAATCATGCTTCTCCTCGCAGGAGTCAATCAGCTTTCTGAGCTCCTCCACATCTTTTCGGCTCAGCTTTTTCCTCCGCGAAAAGGCGGTCAGAAACAGCGGCAGCGACCCCTCAAAATGTTCCTCGATAAACTGCGCCCCCTTCCTGGCCTGAAAATCCTCCCGGCTCATGCGCACATTGACCGTTCCACCCTCGTTGGCAAACAGCCCTCTCTCGCACAGCCGCTTTAACATCGTGTACGTGGTCGACCGCTTCCAGGCAAACGCTTCGGCGCAGAGCGCCACAAGCTCAGCCGTCCGAAGAGGCGCATGCTCCCAGATCAGCTCCGCCAGACGCATCTCCATCTCTCCCAGACTGTATTTCTCCATCTCTTATCCTCCTCGTTCACATCTGTCTAATAGCTTTAGACATTTTAGTCTAACACCGTTAGACAAATCTGTCAATAAAAAAGAGGGCCAAAAGCCCTCTTAAAATTATAAAGTCTGTCTCTGCAATGCCTGACTGGAAAATCTCTTTCGCCGGCAGATGCCTCTACGCCCTCCGATACCGGTTCAGGCACGCATAAATCTCCTGCGCCCGCGGCATCGCATAGCCACCCGGGATATAGCTTCCCTCCGCAAAAAACTTAAGCCCCTCCTTCTCAAGCTGCGCGACCAGATACTCCGCGATCTCCGGCAGCGTTCTGCGGCCGTCCACAAGCTTCTCCACCGCATATTTCAAGAGAAGTCCAAGAGCGGCGGACTGCTCGCTGTCGACGATCTGCTCAATGTAGCGCAGGTCTACATTCTGCTTTCCGAGGGAAAAGCCGTCGCATCCCATGGTCTTAACCTTAAGCCGCTCCGGCTCGTCCTTTCTGACTGCGCCCGTGCGGTAATCCCGCCGCTTTGTCGCCCCGTTTGCGTCCTTCGTCATCACGCGGCGGCTCTCAGGCGAAACCCAGGGACGCAGATTTTTCTCCTGCCCGTCGGCAAGGGGAAACCGGGCGCACATGGCCTTCGCCTTCTCTGTAATATCCACCGGCACATAGTTGTCCATCTGAATCACCGTGTCCGCAATGTGGAAAAATGCACCGGAGCTTCCCGCCACGAGAATTGTCGACACGCCCTCATTTTCACAGAGCTGTCTCGCCCGGGCGAGAAACGGCGTGATCGGCTCCTTGTCGGGACTGACAACGCTCTGCATAAAGGCATCTCTCACCATA
Source organism: uncultured Lachnospiraceae bacterium (assembly GCA_949740385.1). GTDB lineage: Bacteria > Bacillota > Clostridia > Lachnospirales > Lachnospiraceae > Roseburia. The sequence goes on along the minus strand of CATJJD010000237.1, from coordinate 2,037 downwards.
AAATTCGTCGCGGAGGTGTCCTCGTCCAGCAGAAATACCCGGCTTTTCGCCTCTATGCCCTCCACGATTCCCGCCGCCTGGGAGGTGCTCCCGCTGGCGTCCTCGGTGGAGAAACGCTTTGTATCCTTTTTGTTCGGCAGATCGTTGATGAACATCGAAATATCCACGTCCTTAATAAACCGCCCGTCCTCCGAGCGCATCTTAAGGGCGCTCTCGTCCGCGATCACGTACTCCCTGCCGTCCCCCGCAATGTGGTCGTACACCCCAAGCTCCAGCGCCGTCAGAAGCGTGGATTTCCCGTGGTAGCCGCCCCCGACAATGAGCGTGATGCCCGAAGGTATCCCCATCCCGGTGATCGTCCCCTTATGGGGCAGCTCCATACTCACCCGAAGGGAATCCGGCGAGGAAAATGCCTGCGCCCCCTTCATCGGGCGGGAGGAAATGCCGCTCTCCCGCGGCAGCACCGCATGATCCGCCACAAAGGCCACAAGGCCCCGCTCCTTAAGCTGCCCGCGGATGTACGCCTGGTCCTCCGCCAGCTCGATGGCCGCCTTCACAGCCTTCGCATCCAGCTTCCGGTAAGAAAACGCCTGCTCCACGCACACCGGAAGGTACTCGAAAAAAATTTTTTCCAGCTCTCTGGCATTGATGGTCCTGCCGTTTGCCGGAAATCCCACCGCAAAGCGCACGATAATCTCTTTGTCCGTCACCTCGCACGCCGTGCGGCGCAGCACCTCCTGTCCGCAGTGGGTCACGGAAATAAGCCCGCTCTTGCCGGATCCCTTCGCCTTAAAGGTAAAACGGTTCACCTGCGCGCCGAACTGTCTTGCCAGATAGTCGGCAAGCGCGTTTTTCGTCAGACTGTCCTTTCTGCAGAAGTCCGGAAACGCGGCACGCTGCATTGGAACAGTGATGCTCACATGGGACGGCGCGGCAAAGGGGTCGCCCTGTACGTGATCAATGTGAAGCACGTAGCCGTCAAACTGGTAGCTTCCCCGCAGCGATTTGTAGGACGGGTAGCTCTTATGGTCTATGCTCTTTAGCTGATTTTCCAAATCTCTCGATGACTGCATCTTTTACTCTCCATTTCTTTCCTGTATAGCTCCGTGCGAAGCGCACTTTATGCTTCATATTTTTCAGCTTCTCATTTTTCCGCTGTAATACCGTGTTTCAAATACCGAATATGCCGGCAGGCACTGTCTCCTTATCCTCTACACATGCGCCTCCCACCGGCACTCCGTAATCCTCATATCGCCAAATACCGCCTTAAACGATGACTGCTCCGGGCTGCAGGCGTATATTCCGAAGGTAATCTCACCGGCGCCTTCCCACATATGACAGATGCGCATCTGCTTATAATGGATGCCGTCCGCGCTGCACTCCACGCAGTAGTCGCTCTCCCTTCGGCTGAGACGATACCACATCTCCTTAACGTCCGCCGGAATATCGGTTGTGGCCCAGTCCGAATATCCGTGGTTGGTCACAACGCTTCCAAGTCTCTGGTATTCCCCGTTTTCATATTCAACCGATGCCTTCAGCCAGTTCTCGCTGTCCAGGTACATGCAGATGCCGCACTGGTCAAAACGGCGTTTGCTCTCAAACACAGTTCTGACCGCAAACGAGAAAAATTTCTCGCCCGTTCTCACCTGAAGCACCGGCGCATTGTCATTTTGAAAGCCGTAGTAGGTCCGCTGCCACAGATCCGTTCCGGCCTCCGTGATCATCTCCACCCCGTCGTCCTTAATAACGGCATTTCCGGGCTCTCTCGTCCACACCGGCTCATTTTTCAAAAAATCCGTATTCATTCCTGTCCTCCGTCTCTGTTTCCATAACTCTTCTTCCCCCCGGTTCCCGCTACCTGTATTATAGCAGTCACCGGCAGATCTGTAAATCTTAAATCCGCCCGGTCAGACGTTCAAACGAAGGGAACCGCTGCAGCCTGCAGCGGTTCCCTCTCCATCCGTCTAATCCGAATGATTTCTCTGATCCTTCTTCTTTAAAAGTGCGGAAGTATCCAGCGCCTGCGGCTCCTGTTTT
>CATJJD010000236.1 GCA_949740385.1 uncultured Lachnospiraceae bacterium | reverse complement strand
TTCTGCAGGTGGGAGCGGCGCTCACAGACAGGCGTCTGCAGCCGTCCGTGCTGACCGACGGTACGGGAGACAATATTTCTGTCAGAAACAGGCAGTACTGTGAGCTGACGGGGCTTTACTGGATCTGGAAGAACGCGCCGGAAGACTATGTCGGTCTGGTGCATTACCGAAGACATTTTCTTTTGCCAAAAGACTGGAAGAGTCGCATGGAAAAGAACCGGATTGATGTCATCCTGCCGGTGCCGCTCTATGTCGCGCCGAGTGTGGCGGATAACTACAGGGGGCGGCATGACGCCTCGGACTGGGACTTTATGATGCGTTACCTGAGAGAAAAGTTTCCGCAGGAATATGAAATGGCGAAGTCTGTCTTTGCGGGAAATCTGTACTGTCCGTGTAACATGCTGATCGCCAGGAAAGCGGTGCTGGATGAGCTCTGCAGCTTTGTGTTTCCGATTGTGGACGCTGCGGTGGAGCATGGGGGAGAAAAAGAGGATGCCTATTTTAACCGGTATCCGGGTTTTCTGTCGGAGCGCCTGATCACGTATTTCTTCGAGAGCCGCAGGGACAGGTATCGGGTGGCGTATGCGGATAAAAATTTTCTGGCCTGATTCCGGTCTGTGCGCAGGCGAACGAGTGGAGAAATTAGAATGGAAAGCATCTGTGAGGACTGCAGATTTTATGAAAATATGATTTGTATAAGGAAAAAGGAAACGGTGTCAGGTAATGCCGGAGGCTGCGAGCATTTTGTGAATCGCATGGAAAGCTGGTCGGTGATTCGATCAATTGATGAGGCGATGGCTATTTTATTTCCGGTGGAGCAATGAACGTGGAGAAGGAGCATTTTAACGCGGACGAGTGGAAAGAAAACTGGATTTCCAGTGGTTTTACTGGCGGGGCGGTAATCTGCTGTTTTATGAAAATGCAGGAACTTGGGCTTGATCTTGTGTTTGATAAGCAGGAGGACACCGTCAGGGAATATACCAGGCTGTTAGAACAGCGGCTGGAGACAACGGACCGACAGCTGGTTCTGATGGCGGATGCGGAGATAACAAGGTGTTTTGTGGAATTTCCGTGGGACGATCACGAATACGAATATCTTCTGGATGAAATTCATGACCATTACAGAAAGACAGAAGAACAATATCCGGAGACACTTGTCGGACTGCATATTGATATTATTGTAGCTTTGTATGTAATGCTTCGTGGAGAGGTGCATTATGTGATGGAACTGCAGTTGGAGTATGCTGAGTTATGGGGCGAAGACAGTTATTTGTTTTGCCGTAATTATTGCTGCATTATACGGGAATTTTTTGCAGTGTATTATCCGGATATAGCAATTAAAGAGTTTGAAAGCTATCAGGATAAATTCCATAAAAGGTTATACGATAGTGCACTGTTTTATTTAACGTATATGACGATAGCGGATTTGAAAGTTAAAGACAACGATGATGTGGAGGAGCTCCGGAAAGCGATTGTAACATGTGAGGAGTGGCTGAAGGATGTTTCTCAAATGGTGCAGGAAGTGCTTCGTCCCGTTTTAAAGGCAATGCTTGCAATGTATTACCGGTATACAGGGCGATTAAAAGAGTCCATTACAGGTTTTCTGCAGACAATACAGATGGTTCCCGCTCCGGAAGCAAAATTATATTTTCTGGATCAGGCAATTTCGATGCTTTATCTGCAGCGTCAGTTCGAAAGTATAAAGGTTTGTATAGAAACAGGACAGAAGTGGCTGAAACAGGCGGATTTATATACGTCAGATGCTGCAGTGGAATTTCTGAATTTAAATGGTTTATATGAACTGGAGACTGGTTCGAATCAGAAGGCACAAGGGTACTTTGAGAAAGCGATCGAGTTCAGCACATTTCAGAGTGGAGAAAATTCAGATCAGACTTTGAAATACAGGTCAAATCTCATTTTGGCGAAATACCAAAACTGGGAAATGATTCAGGAGATGGTGCAGGAACTGATGGAAACGATGGCTCGCAGCCCGGCTTTGTATCCGGACTCCTATTCGGTGATGAAGAATAATTTAGTCGTATTCCAGCCTGCTGAGCAGATCAGTTCGGTTGAAATTATGGGACAGAAAAGAATTCTGAGAAATTATAAGAATCCACACGACGAAGCAGGAACTGTTTTGTATAAGAGCAATCTTTTTTTTCTGAAGCTGCTTTTTGACGGTACTTATGCCGAAAGTGAAGTGGAATTGGATCTCAATGAATATTTTAAGAAAAATCCGGGAGGTTTTGGGTATGTCCAGTATTTAAAAGGAAAGATTTTAAAGTTTGCATATCTGCACCGGGAGAAACGTGTACATGAAATGCTTCGAGTTCTGAATCACCAGTATGCCATGCAGAAGATGGTGGTTGGAGATGGGGAGGAAATTTTTGGCTACTATTTATCGATCCGTCTGGCGCTGTATGAAGAGGATTATGGAAAAGCACGAAAGCTACTGGTCGATATTTGGGAAAAAAAGCTTGTGAAGCTTTTTTCAATGCTGGCGAACGGGGACTTTCAGAATGAAGAGCGGTTAGCGATAAGCATGAATTTGTATCTGTCCATTCTGATATCGGTATCGTTACAGGAAGAAAAAGTGGGAATAGCGGCAGCAGAGCTTTGGAATATTGTTTCCAACTATAAGTATCTGTGGGATTTGGAAAGTAAGGAACCGCAAAAATTTGCTGAGATTGTTTCCGGCAGGTGTACATTGGAATGGCATGCAGCTTTTGAGGATGACTGCATCCTTTTGGATATGATTGGATATACCAGAATTGATCTGTCAGATGTTAAGACATTGGTATGTGCAGGAGGAGGCCCTGAGTTACTTTACCAGCTTTGTTTTATTGTTGAACAAAAAAAGGCTGAGAATGAATGCTATGACGTACAGGTGATATACGATTTACAATATTCGCAAATGATTGATATCTGGTTTGAAGATACAAAGACCGTTAAGCAGCAGCGGACTATGAGAAATTTAAGCAGGAAGCTGGTCGGGAAAGAGAAGATTTATGTATGTATGGATTTACTGGAATTTCTGGTGCCGGCAGGTTCGGTAGAACTGGATAATGGGGATTGTGCGATGGATCGCTGTCAGGTCTTTTACATTACGAATATAGAAAATGCGGGGAGGGATATTGAGTTTTCAGATCAGGAACTGAGAGAAAGTATTTTTTGCGGCAAATCAGTTTTTCAGGAAATGGAGCCGCAGGCAAAAAGCAATCTGGAAGACTATCTGGTATCACTGCCTTATATTGAAACAGAGGTTATGTATCTGGCAGGATTGACAGGGGGCAGAGGCTGGTGTGATAAGGAATTTCCGATGGAAGAACTTCGGCGACCTGGCGAGCGAATTGTTCATCTGGCTTCTCACACAAAAGAAAGTATGCAGAGCGGGGAAAGAGGGCTGGTAATTATCGGAGCGGACGGGGAGGAAAGGCTGCTTTCAGGAACCGATATTGGACAAATGGACTGGAAAGATGTAAAGCTTGCAGTTTTTTCCGGCTGCGGTACCGGGATTATGGAAAATGGGTCCAGCCTGAGACAGGGAGCAGCGGCGGCAGGTGCAAAGGCAAGTATATCTACGATCGACGAAGTCGGGGAAGGGGAGAGTCTGTTTTTCTTTGTCTGTTTTTATAAACAGCTGCTGAAGTACAGAAAAGTCGGATTAGCTTTTTCAATGGCACAGCGTACGATGAATAAGATTACAAAGTCAGAAATTATAGCGGACAGGGATTACAGGAATATCGGGATGGTTGAATATTTACAGAATTATGAAGCCGATGAATGCCCTTTTGCATATGAAGGGATTGCGTATGTGCTTCAGCTGAACGAAAAGTGAGGGTAGCTTATATTTATGGAAGTGGGACTGACGCGGGAAGAAAAATACGAATTATCCGGTATAGATGAAGGCATAATTGAAGGTGAAATAAGGAAAGAGCTTCTGGTAAATGATTTCCTGTTAACTGAAGAAGAAGAAGGGAAGCTCGGCAGGCTGTTGTCGGAATGTCTTGAACTGGAAATGGAATCGCCCAAAGAGCTGGAACATACAAAAGCATCCTACAAAATGTTTAATGGGACAATTATTGTTGTGAAGGCGAAAAAACTTAATGTTGAGCTTCTTATAAAATTGTTTGAGAATGGACTGGAATTTGCAGTGGGAGAAAACGTTTTTCATAAATCGGTTATTGTTACTAAAAGTATCCTGCAGTTATTTGTAGAAAAACTGGACAGAGATTCCGCACTGATTTATGAATTTTTAGCAAGAAAATACTTTAAGGAGAGAAGGGCGTTTACGGACAGCGAATTAAATACCGTGATCTGCAATTATCTGCATGAGCAGTGGGATGTGGAATGGCCAGAGACAAAAGTCAGTGAAGTGCTGAGAATTCTGGAAAAAGAGGTTCGGGTAGTGGAATGGAGCGATGGATTTTTGAAAGTGAAGGACCGGATATATTTTTACAGGGACGAGTGACGGATACTGAACATTTTATGCGGGAAAAATTGGCGATATGACGAAAGAATGTAAAGAGCGGATAATTGTTAACGGAACGATCAGGGAGGAAAAACGGAAATCGCATGAAGGTACTGGTGACAGGGGCTGCAGGGCAGCTCGGGCATGATGTGGTGAATGCGCTTTTGACCAGAGGTCACGAAGTGACGGGGACGGACCGGGCTGGAAATGGCGGCCATATACCGCTTGATATCACAGACGAGAAGCGTGTCATGCAGGTCATGGAAATGGTGAGGCCGGATGCCGTGGTGCACTGCGCCGCCTGGACGGCGGTGGACCTGGCCGAGGAGCCTGGCAATAAAGAGAAGGTTTACGCCGTCAATGCGGACGGAACCGGATATATCGCAGATGCCTGCCGTAAGCCTGGCTGTAAACTGGTCTATATTTCGACGGACTATGTGTTCGACGGAAGCGGGGGCATGCCCTGGAAGCCGGACTGCAGGGGGTATCAGCCGTTAAATGTATACGGCAGATCAAAGCTGGCCGGAGAGCTTGCGGTCGCAGAGAGACTGGAGAAATATTTTATCGTCCGCATCGCCTGGGCGTTCGGCGCAAACGGCGGCAATTTTGTCCGGACGATGCTTGATCTTGGAAAGAAGCACGACAGCATCCGGGTGGTCTGCGACCAGATCGGGACGCCGACTTATACATACGACCTGGCCGGACTTCTCACGGATATGATCGAAACGGAAAAGTACGGCTATTACCACGCCACCAACGAGGGCGGCTACATCAGCTGGTATGATTTTGCACGGGAGATATTCCGGCAGGCGGGATATGGGACGGAGGTCATTCCGGTGACGACGGCGGAGTACGAAAGGAGCGCTGCGAAGCGCCCGCTCAACAGCAGGCTGGATACGACAAAGCTTACAGAGACCGGGTTTACGCAGCTGCCGCACTGGCAGGATGCGCTGGGCAGATATCTGAAGCAGACGGCTGCCGATTCGGATGGCGGCGGAAACGGTTTTGGAAGGCCAGAGGCTCTGTGAGCAGACAAAGGAGAATAATGGGGACGAACGAGGCAGGAAAAAGTGAAAAAAAGCGCATGAAGGGGATTATTCTCGCCGGCGGTTCCGGCACAAGGCTTTACCCGCTCACAAAGGTGACGAGCAAGCAGCTTCTGCCGGTGTACGACAAACCGATGATCTATTACCCGCTGTCAGTTCTGATGAGCGCGGGAATACGGGACATTCTCATCATTTCGACCCCGGCGGACACGCCAAGGTTTGAAGATCTGCTGGGGGACGGCACGCAGTTCGGTGTGCGGCTTACCTACGCCGTCCAGCCTGCTCCGGACGGACTTGCCCAGGCATTTCTGATCGGTGCGGATTTTATCGGAAACGATTCTGTGGCGATGGTGCTCGGGGACAATATTTTCGCCGGGCACGGTCTGAAAAAACGTCTGCGTGCAGCGGTGCAAAACGCCGTGACGGGAAACGGCGCGACGGTATTCGGGTATTACGTGGATGACCCGTGGCGGTTCGGCATCGTGGAGTTTGACCAAAACGGGAAGGCCGTGAGCATTGAGGAAAAACCGGAGAACCCGAAGAGCAACTACTGCGTGA